>JAFDHW010000112.1 GCA_019308705.1 Deltaproteobacteria bacterium | reverse complement strand
TCGCCCGATTTCCGCGCTGGCCGCGTTATCGGGGCTCGGCGTACCAAAGTACGCCTTCACCCCTCTAGCCTTGCCAGCACGGAAATCAGGCTTCGTGAATAATCCGGGTTAGCCTCCTTCGCCGCCGACGGCCAGTCGCGGGTTTTGAAGGGATAAGGGCGGGGACACGCCATGCCGGTGTACAACATGGACATTGCCGCCATCTTCAACAAGCTGGCGGATTTGCTGGAGATCCAGGGCGCCAACCCGTTCCGGGTACGGGCCTACCGCAACGCGGCCCGCACGGTGGAGAGCCTGCCAAAGAGCGTGTCGGACATGATCGACCGGGGCGAGAAGCTCACGGACCTTCCCGGCGTGGGCAAGGACCTGGCCGGCAAGATGGAGGAGATCGTCAGGACCGGCGCTTTGAAGGCCCTGGAGGAGGAGCAGGCGAAATTGCCCCGGGGCATCGAGAAGCTTTTGGACATCGAGGACCTGGGGCCCAAGCGCGTGGCCGCCCTGCACAAGGAGTTGGGAATCAAAAACCTCGAGGACCTGAAAAAGGCCCTGGACCAGGGCAAGGTGCGCGAGCTTTCCGGGTTCGGCGAAAAGAGCGAACAGAAGATCCGGCAGCACCTTACGGGGATGGCCGGCGGCGAGAAGCGGGTGCAGCTGTTCGTGGCCGAGCAGGTGGCGAAAACCTTCGTGGACTACCTGCGGGGCGTCGAGGGCGTGCGCAAGGTGGCCCTGGCGGGGTCCTTCCGCCGCCGCAAGGAGACCGTGGGCGACCTGGACGTTCTGGTGGCCTGCGACGATGGCGCGCCGGTCATGGACAAGGTGGTGGAATACGACGAGGTGGTGCGGGTGGCGGCCAAGGGCTCCACCAAGACATCGGTGGTGCTCCGCACCGGGCTGCGGGTGGACGTGCGCCTTTTGCCCGTGGAGTCCTGGGGGGCCGCGCTCCACTACTTCACCGGGTCCAAGGCCCACAACATCGAAATCCGCGGCATGGGCGTGAAAAAGGGTCTGAAGATCAACGAATACGGGGTGTTCAAGGGCGAAAAACGGGTGGGCGGGGCCGAGGAAAAGGACGTGTACGACGCGGTGGGGCTGCCCTTCATCGAGCCGGAGCTTCGGGAGAACCGGGGGGAGATCGAGGCCGCGAAAAAAGGGACGCTGCCGAAGCTCATCACCCTTTCGGACATCCAGGGAGACCTCCACGCCCACACGAACGTCACCGACGGCAAGAACACCATGGAGGAGATGGCGGCCGCGGCAAAGGCCCTGGGCTATTCCTACCTGGGCATCACCAACCACTCCAAGCGGGTGTCCATGGCCAAGGGACTGGACGAGGCGGCTCTGGCGAAAGAGGTGGACAAGATCCGGAAGTTCAACGACACCCTGTCCGGGTTCCGGGTCCTGGCGGGCCTGGAGGTGGACATCTTGGAGGACGGGTCCCTGGACCTTTCCAACGAGGCCTTGGACGACCTGGACTTCACCGTGTGCTCCGTGCACTACAACCGCAGGATGTCCGCGGAGCAGATGACCAAGCGCATCCTGAAGGCCATGGATAACCCCCGCATGAGCATCCTGGGCCACCCCACCGGCCGGCTCATCAACGAACGGGAGGGCTATGCCGTGGACCTGGAAAAGGTCATCGCCGGCGCGGTGGAGCGCGGGTGCGTGGTGGAGTTGAACGCCTACCCGGACCGCCTGGACATCGACGACGTGCACTGCAAGCTCGCCAAGGAGCTGGGCGCGCTGGTGGCCATCAACACGGACGCCCACTCCACGGGCGACCTTTCCTTCATGCGCTTTGGCATCGGCCAGGCCAGGCGCGGCTGGCTGGAGGCCGCCGACGTGGTGAACACGAAAAAGACCCGGGAGCTTCTGCGCGCCCTGGAACGGTGAGCCACGGACTACGGGAAGAAGGTTCCCAAGCGCTTTCCCGGTCCCGGCGTGTCCTCGCGGACGGACTGCCTGGTCAAGGGCGAGGATCCGGGCGGCGAGCTTGAGGAAGCCAAGAAAAAGGGAGCCAGGATCGTCGGGGAAAAGGAGTTCCTGAAGCTCGCGGGCAAGAAGTGATGGGGCCTATCCCGGTCAACCCTTTTTCAACCCCATGGCCAGGGCCAGGACCCCGGCCGGGGTGGTGAGCGAAAGGGCCGGGTCCTTTTCCCGCATGCGGCTTTGGAAAAACAGGTAGGAGTAGGTGCACACCGTGGCGAGCTCGTCCGCCGCGTCCGCGGCCGAGGCGATCTTTTTGTCCGCCAGGCGGCGGGCGTCGTCCGGATACAGGAACAGGACGGGCGCGCCGCAGCAGTCCATCCGGCGCTCCCACGCCACGGGCGTAACCCCGGCCGCGGCCAGGAGCCGCTCGCCCACCGTGGGCTCGAAGGGGTCGTCCACCCGCGTAACCCGGCTGGGCCGCAACAGGTGGCAGCCATACTGCACGGCCACCTTCACGCCCGGCCGTGGCTTCTTCACCCGGCTTTGGATGGCGTCTGTCCCTGCCTCCTCGTCCAGCACGTTCAAGAAATGCCGCACCCGCACGTCCGGGGCGTATTCCAGGCCATCGGCGGCCAGGTGCGCCGCCGCCTTTTCCCCCACGGCCGGGTCGTTTTGCAAAAGCCACTGGGAGGTGGTGAGCCCGCCGTGGCAGCAGGAGCACAGGGTGAGGATGTCCAGGCCGCGGGCGCGGGCGACGGCCAGGTTCCTCGCCGCGGCCAGGGCGGCGGCCCCGGCGTCGGGGTTCTTCAGGGGATAGCCGCAGCAGGAGAAATCCCGCAGCCGGACCGTTTTGATTCCCAGGGCGTCCAGGACCCGTTCCGCGTCCTCGCCGTAGCCCGGCAGGCGGCTCTCGATGTTGCACCCCAAAAACAGCGCGTAGGTCTTCATGCGGCGGCCTCCGTGTCCGCCGGGGAGGCGGGGGCCCGGCCCGTGGAGCCCCGGCGGACGGCGGCCGCGGCCTGGTTCTTCAGCCCGCCGAGGATGTCCGTCACCCGCACACCCGAGGGGCACACCTCCTGGCACCGGTAGCAGGTGAGACACTTGTGCAGCATGGGCGCGGTGCGGGCCTCCACGCTCCGGCCCAGGGCCACGCACCGGATGACCTGCGCCGGGGCGAGGCCTAATTCCTCCTCCACGTCCGCGGCCTCGGCCACCGCCGGGCAGGCGTTGGTGCACATCTCGCAGGTGAAGCACTTGGAAAAAGTGCCCGAAAGGGGCGAGTCCGCCATGGACTCCCTGAACCCCCGGTCCGGGACGATCTCCAGGGGCATATCCGGGTCCACGGGCGGCCTTTCGGGAAACAGGGCGCTGGAAAGGCGGCGGGCGTGCCGGCTCAGCAGGTCCGCGTCCCGGGGTTTGCCCCCGCCCCTGCCCGCCACGGCCAGAAACCCCAGGGGACCGGCCAGGGCGGCCTCGGGCGGGGCCTCGTCCGCCAGCTTCGCCAGGAAGCACTCCCACAGGTCCTTCAGGTTGATGCCCGCCGGGCAGTTCACCGTGCAGCGGCTGCACTCCGTGCACACCGCCACGCCCTCCAGGAGCCGGGCCTGCTCCCCGCCGGAAAGAGCCTTCCCGCGGGAAAGCTTCTTTAAGGCCGCCAGCTTGTCCGCAGGCAGGATGTTGGGGTTTTGGTACCACGCCGCCGCCGGGGCCATGGAGCAGTGGGCGGAGCAGATGGCGCAGGAAAGGCAGGCGTCCATCTCCAGGGCCTGGCGGGTGGACACGTTGGCGGGAAGGCTTTTTTCGTCCATGACCGCGTTGGCCAACACGGAAAGGGGCGCGGCCAAGACGTGGAACAGCATGGTCCAGGGGACTGCGGCCAGGGCGGCAAGGCTGGCCAGCACGTGAACCCAGAACAGGACAAAGGGCAGTTTGGCGGCCTCGGAAAACGCGGCGGCCGGCGCCATGGCCCGGGAGACGGCGAAGCTCAGGAACCCGCTTTTCACCGGCGCGGAGTGGCAGCCCTCGCAGGAGACGGCGGAAAGCTCCTCCCCGGATGCGAGGGCGTCGGGGTCAAAGGGCGGAGAAACCCCCGGGCTTTTCATCCCGAAATCCTTCACCCAAAAGGACAGGAGCGCGTCGTACTCTTCGTCCCCGGGATAGACGCCCGCGTAGTCCATGGCCATGAGATCGAAGGCTTGCCGGGACACGATCTTGGCCCCGGCCAGGACCACGCCGGAAAACAGGATGACAAACACCGCACAAAGGGCCACCGCGTCCTTGAACGCGGCCCCCGGCGCCTTGGGCTCGGCCGGGCCCGGAAACCGGCGCAGGACCGCGGCCGCCGCCCCGGCCAGGACCAGGAAGCCGGCGGCGTCCCGCAAAAACAGCCACGGGCTGGTGCGGGCATAGTCCACCCCGGCCAGGGGGACGGTGAACCAGGTTCCCATGGCGTGGAACAAAAGAAGGAACACGAACCCGAAATACATGGCCAGGTGCGCCGCCCACCGGAGGCGGCTTTCCGCGAACAGGCGGCGGTGGAACACCACGTCCGCGAAAAACGCCGTGAAGAGCCTGAGCAGCTTGGGACTGCCCGCCACGCCGGCTATGCCGCGCAAAAAGGCCAGCACCCGCCGGGGCGCGGAAACCTGCCCCGCCACGGGGCCGGTTTTTGAGGAAAACCACCCCCATGCCCTGACCAGAAGGCCCGCGAGGAAGACCGCGAGGGCCGCGTAGGCGTATGCGCTGTAGTCCAAGAAACCGGCGTCCTTTCAAAAACCCCGGAAACCCGCCTGGGTTGCCATTAATATGCCGAAACCATGGCGTATTTCTTCACCTGGAACTGCCGCGCCCTGGCGGAGGGAGCCCGCCGGGGCAAGGGGTGCTACGACAGGCGGTTTTTGTAGTCCCCGTACCCGAAGGAGCGGACCACGGAAACGGACCCGTCCGCCTCTTCCACGGCGATGGAGGGCAGGCGCAGGCCGTTGAAGGTGTTGTTCTTCACCATGGTGTAGATGGCCATGTCGCCGAAGAACAGGCGGTCCCCCACGGCCAGGGGCCGGTCGAAGGAATACAGGCCGATGACGTCGCCGGACAGGCAGGTGCACCCGGCCAGGCGGTAGGTGTGGGACTTTTCGCCGGGCTTGCCCGCGCCCATGACCTCCGGCCGGTAGGGCATCTCCAGCACGTCCGGCATGTGGGCCGCGGCCGAGGCGTCCAAAATGGCCACGTCCGGGTCGCCGGGCACCACGTCCAGGACCGTGGCCGTCAGGATGCCCGCGTTCAAGGCCACGGCTTCGCCGGGCTCCAGGTACACGGTGACGCCGTACTTTTCGGAAAAACCCGTGACCAGGGAGCACAGAAGATCAAGGTCGTAATCCGGCCGGGTGATGTGATGGCCGCCGCCGAAGTTCACCCACTCCATGCGGGGGATGAGGTCCCCGAACCGGGCCTCCACGGCGGAAAGCGTCCGGGAAAGCGCGTCGGCGTTCTTTTCGCACAGGGTGTGGAAGTGCAGGCCGGAAACGCCGTCTAGAAGCTCTTCCCGGAAGTGGCGGCGGCGCACCCCCAGGCGCGAGCCCGGGCCGCAGGGGTCGTAGATGGGCACCTCCACCTCGGAGTGCTCCGGGTTTATGCGGATGCCGCAGCGCTTGCCCGCGGAAAGCGCCCGGGGGCCGAACCGCTCCCATTGGGAAAAGGAGTTGAAAACCACATGCTCCACCAGGGACAAAAGCCCGTCGTACTCGTCGTCCCGGTAGGCCGTTACGCAGGCGTGGACCTCGCCGCCGAAGCATTCCTTGCCCAGGCGCGCCTCGTGAAGCGAGCTTGCAGAGGTCCCGGAAAGCGCCGCGCTTATGCGGCCGGCCACCGCGGGCATGGCAAAGGCCTTCAAGGCCAGGAGGATGCGGCAGCCCGTGCGCTTTTGCACCGAGCCCAGGACTTCCAGGTTCCTGTCCAGGGCCGGGAGGCTCACCACGTAGCAGGGGGTGGGGACGTCGTGGCGGTTCATTGGGCCAAAAGGTCCTTGTCCGGGATGGCCACCTCAACGGGCAGGCCCATGGGCCCCATGCGCTCCATGAAGGGGTCCGGGTCCATCTGCTCCACGTTGAACACGCCCATGCCCCGCCAGATGCCCCGGACCATGAGTTCCGCGCCGATGGCCGCGGGCACGCCCGTGGTGTAGGACACGGCCTGGGACCTGGTGTCTTTGTAGGCGTGCTGGTGCTCGCACACGTTGTACACGTACACCGCCCGGTCCTGGCCCTCCTTGGTCCCCCGGGCCAGGACGCCGATGTTGGTCTTGCCCCGGTAGGTCTCTCCCAGGGTGGCCGGGTCGGGCAAAAGGGCCTTCAAAAACTGCAGGGGTACGATGTCATGCCCCCGGAAGGGTACCGGGTCGATGCGGGTCATGCCCACGTTCTGCAGCACCCGCAGGTGGGTGAGGTACTCCTGGGAAAAGGTCATCAAGAACCGCATGCGGCGGATTTCCGGGAAATGCCTCGTCAAAGACTCCATTTCCTCGTGGTACATGAGGTACATTTCCCGCTCGCCGATCCGGGGGAAATCAAAGGGGCGGTGGACGGCCAGGGGGGCGGTGGTGATCCACTCGCCGTCCTCCCGGTAGCGGCCCGGGGCCGTGATCTCGCGGATGTTGATCTCCGGGTTGAAGTTGGTGGCAAAGGGGTGGCCGTGCTCGCCCGCGTTGCAGTCCAGGATGTCCACGGTCTCGATGCGGTCGAAGTGGTGCTTGCGCAAATACGCGGTGAACACGTTGGTGGCCCCGGGGTCGAACCCGCAGCCCAAAAGCGCCATCAACCCGGCCTTTTCGAACCGCTCGTGATAGGCCCACTGCCACTTGTAGCAGAACTTCGCCTCGTCGGGCGGCTCGTAGTTGGCCGTGTCCAGGTAGTGAGCCCCGGCCTTCAAGCAGCCCTCCATGATGGAAAGGTCCTGGTAGGGCAGGGCCACGTTGATGACGAGGTCGCTTTGGTGCTTGTCGATGAGGGTGGCCACGGCGTCCGCGTGGTCGGCGTCCACCTGCTCCACCGCCACGGGGCGGTCCGCCGTGGCCGCGATTTTTTCGCATTTCTCCAGGGTGCGGCTGGCCAGGACGACCGTGTCGAAGACGTCCCGCATGCGGGCGCACTTCTGGGTCACCACGGATCCCACGCCGCCTGCGCCGATGATGAGAAGATGGGCCATGTCGCTTTGCGATCCTTCCGCCAACGTCAAAATTCCTTCAAAAACGCGGAGCGTATTTTCCCGTCATCTACCGATTAACCATCAATACTTCTAAAATATTAGCCCGGATTATTCATGAGCAATTTTGCCCGAGATCGAATTTTTCGTTATTTTCAATCCGTTGGAGCTGTTTTTTGGGTCTTGCGCCAAAGACGGTCTGATTATTTGAGGAATTCTGCCATTCGGGCAAAATTGTTCACCCAAAATTGTTCACCCTTCGGGCTCGCCCGATTTCCGCGCTGGCCGCGTTATCGGGGCTCGGCGTACCAAAGTACGCCTTCACCCCCCTAGCCTTGCCAGCACGGAAATCAGGCTTCGTGAATAATCCGGGTTAGATATATTTGTTCGCCGAAATTTTTCATGAATGATTCGGTCCAAAAAATAACCATAATACCCCGGCCGGGCGCTTTCAACACCTTGGTCCCGGCGGCGGATGCGGACATTGCGGGAAAATCCCTTGCGTTTTTTTTCTTCCCGTGATAATAAGAACATCATGGAGAGGTGTGTGGGGCCTCTCTGGAAAATCCTTTCCCGTTGCGGCGGGCTGCAAAAAGGCCCTCAGCGGGGCTCTGCTACGTTTGCGGTTCTTTTTCACTCCTTTCCCGCCCTTGCTGGTTTTCGTTTTGCCTCACGACGGAGAGCATGGTGGAAACGGGTTCATAAAGCCTTGATTCCCGAAAGGGGGGAGCATCCTTGGCGGACGCGGGGAGCCTGGAGGTCAGGGTCCAGGGCAACGACCTGGAAAAGGCCATGCGGCAGTTGAAGAAGAAGATCCAGAACGACGGCCTTTTCCGCCAGTTGAAAATGAAGAAGGCTTACGAGAAGCCCAGCGAAAGCCGCCGCCGCAAGATGCGGGAGTCCGCCCGCAGACGGCGCCAGGCGGCCAGGAAGAGGCGGTAGGCCGCCTCGTCTTTTTCCGGCTTCTTCTTCTACCCGGGACGCCCTCCCAGGGAGACGCATTCCTGTATAAAAACTACCAGGGCCCGCGCAAGCGGGCCTTTTTTCTTGCCCCCGCGCCCAAAGGGGCGTAACCTCCCCCTCCCGGCGGCGCGGCCCCGGCCGCACCTTGGTTCCCCCATCCTGAACGGACGTTTGGATCATGAACTATAACGAGGCGGCGTCCTTCCTTTTTTCCCTGGGCCGGTTCGGCATCAAGCTGGGCACGGAGACCATCTCCGCCATGCTCGACGGCGTGGGCCGGCCGGAAACAAAATTCCAATCCATCCACCTGGCCGGGACCAACGGCAAGGGGTCCGTGGCGGCCATGCTGTCCGCCGTGCTCACCCGGAGCGGCTATTCCGTGG
>JAFDHW010000111.1 GCA_019308705.1 Deltaproteobacteria bacterium | reverse complement strand
GCCGGGGATTCATGATCATGCTGTTTCCCATGCTCTACGATTTCGGCGACTACCCGTTCACCGAGGTCCACGAAAAAATCCGCGCCTTTTGCCGGGAGCAGGGGATTCCCTTCCTGGACCTTCTGCCCGCCTATCGGAAGTACCGGGCCGAGGACCTGTGGGTCCACCCCATCGACCACCACCCCAACGAGATCGGCCACCGGATCGCCGCAGAGGAATTGTTCTCCTTCCTTGAGAGCCATCCGGACCTTTGGCCCTGCCGGGCCGCGGAATCTCCCTGAAAAGTTGTTTCAACCCGGTTTTTTCGGCAGCAGGACTTTCCTGGCTTCCTGGAGGGCGTAGCGCACGAGCGTGGTGTTGGCGCTTCTGGCCGCCATGAGGGCGAAGGCGGCGGTGTAGTGGGGGGAGAAGTAGATGCGCCGGACCGCGGAGGCGCACAAATCGTCCAGGATTTTCTTGTCCCGGACCCAGGGCAGGCGCACCCAGGGCATGGGCGCGCCCGGGGCCCAGCCGCCCATCAGGGTCCCTTCGGCCCGGGCCTGCTCGTACACCGGCGTGGCGGGGTAGGGCCGAAGCACCGCCAGGTTGGCCGTGGTGGGGCGGGTTTTCTGGATGAACCGCACGGTTTCTTCCACCGTGTCCGGGGTTTCGCCCGGGTAGCCGATGATCCAGGAGGTGTGGGAGGCGATTCCGTGGGCGCGGGCAAGCGCGATGGCCCGGGCGGTCTTCTTGGGGGTGATGCGCTTTCCCATGGCGTCCAGGATGCGTTGGGAGGCGGATTCCGCGCCAAAGGACACCAGGTACACCCCCGCCTGGCTGGCTTTTTTGGCCAGGCGCTCGGAAAACGCGTCCACCCGGCTTTTGATGCGGAAGGACACGGGCAGCTTCTCCGCGATGATCAGGTCGAAGATGGCAAGGGCCCGTCCCTCGTCCGCGGTGAAGGTGTCGTCGCAGATCTCCACGTCCCGGATGCCGGACGCGGCGATGCCGGCAAGCTCCGCCACCACGTCTTCGGGCTTGCGGGCCCGGTACTTTCTCCGAAAGTTGTAGCAGAACCCGCAGGCGTGGGGGCATCCCCGGCTGGTGAACAGGGTGTCCACGGGCCTCCTGCCCACCAGCAGGGTGTGGTAGCGCTTCCTGCGGTAGGCCTCGGCCACCAGGTCCTTGGCCGGCCAGGGCAGGGCGCCGGTGTCGGGGAGTTCAAAGGGCAAGCCTGTACCTTTGCCCTTGGCCCACAGTCCGGGCACGCCCCCGGGCCGTTCCCCGGCGGCCAGGGACCGGCACAGCGCGGGCAGGGTGTGGTCCGCCTCGCCGGTGAGCAGGAAATCCGCCATGGGGAATTGTTCCAGCACCTGGCCGGGCACGGCCGTGGCGTGGGGGCCGCCCAGGATGATGGCGGTTTCCGGGACCGCTGCCCGGGCCGCGGCGGCCAGTTCGTGGACCTGGGAAAGCACCTCGGAGAACACGGGCAGGCCCACGGCCAGGGGCCGGGCTTGCTTGAGGGTTTCTTTCACCCGCCCGGCGGAAAGCCCCAGGGCGTTGGTTTCCAGGATGCGGGGGAAAAACCCGGCCTTGCGGAGCGACGCGGCCAGGTACAGGAGCCCGGCCGGGGGGTAGCACTTTTGGGCGATCTCGCCGGCGTAAGTGGCCGGCGGGTTGATCAGCACCACGGTTTTGGTGTCCGGCAGGACCATGGGCGGGGTCAGCAGGAGGACAAAAAGCGCTTTTTCGCCTCTTGCCGCTTTCGGGGGTTTTCGCCGTATTCCATGAACCGGTTGGCCTTTTTGGAGCGGGTCTCCTGGGAGAACCGCATCTCCATGAAGGCCAAGAACTTCCGCTTGAACTCGTCAAAGGACCGCACCGCCAGCACGTGGCGGAGCAAAAAGAACGGCCGGGTGTGGAACTTGTCGTAGGCCTTCTTGGTCAAATAGTCGATCTCGTCGTTGGTAAGCTCTGTCCAGGGCCGGGGCAGGGGGGCCTCTTCCACGTTGCCCAGGATGTATTCCTTCCAGTAGTCCTGGCCGGTCCGGCAAACCAGGTCCTGCCACAGGCCGGTCAACGGCTTGGCCGTGGTCTTGGAGAACTGGACGTAATCCAGTTTCAGGCTCTTGGCGAATTTCAGGGTCTGGTTCAGCGTCTCCCGGGTCTCGCCGGGAAGGCCGGTCATGAAGAACCCCAGGGTCTTGATGCCGTGGGCGCGGGTGAGGTCGATGGCCCGGCGGATGCCCTCGGTGGTGATGCCCTTGTTCACCTCGTCCAGCATGCTCTGCACGCCGCTTTCCAGGCCGAAGTAGATCCTGCCGCAGCCCGCGGCGGCCATCTTTTTCAAAAGCTCCTCGTCCACGGAATCGATACGCGCCCGGCAGGCCCACAAGATGTCCAGGCCCCGGGCCGCGATTTCGTCGCAGATGCCCATGGCCCGTTTCCTGTCCACCAAAAATTCGTAGTCGAAGATGTCGATCTCACGGATGCCGTAGGCGTCGTAGCACTCCTGGATTTCGTTCACCACCGTCTGCACGGACCGGGGGTTGTAGGGGGTGCGCCGGGCCTCGCAGAAGTGGCAGTTCATGGGGCACCCCTTGGAGGTGACCATGACCGTGAAGTTCTTGCGCTCCGTGGGAAACTCGGCGTAGAGCTCGTTGGGCAAAAGGTGCCGGGCGGGGTTGGGGTAGTCGTCGAACCTGGGCTCCGGCCCGGGGTCGTTGACCTTCACCTTGCCGTTCTTCTTGTGGATAAGCCCCGGCACGTCCTCCAGGGAGGTGTTGTCCTCCAGGGCGGCAAGGAGCGCGGGCACGGTGTAGTAGGCGGAGTTCAAGCACCCGAAGTCGATCTCCGGCGGCATGACCGATTCTTCGGGGTACACGCGCAGGTTGTATCCGCCCACGATGACCCTGGCCCTGGGCAGGGCCTCGCGCACGGCCCGCACCCATCCGAGGGTTTCCCGGAACATGTAGGTGGTCATCATGAACCCCACCACGTCCGGCGAGAACGCCTTTAAGCAGCGGATGGTCTCTTCCACGGTAAGGCCCAGGGTGCGGGCGTCGATGAATTTCACCTCGTGGCCGGCGCGTTCGGCGATGGACGCCACCCAGGCCATGGAAAGCGGCGGAAACAGCCCGAAGTAGCGCTGGACGACGCGGAGGTTTTCCTCGTGCAGCTTGTAGGAAAACTGGTTGAACACAAAGGCGATGCGCATGTTTTCTCTATTTCGGAGCCGGGAAAACCCGGGGGAAGGCGGGAACCTGTGCCGTAAAAAAATAAAATATCATAAGCAATTGGCCCGCGCAATAAAGACCGGCCAGCACGGAAATCAGGCTTCGTGAATAATCCGGGTTAGGGGGTGTTGATCCGCGCGGCCCATGGGCTATAATAATTTTTTTCGGTCAAAACCAGAAAAGGCGTGTTGCATTGAAGATCCTGTTCACCAACGAGTGCCGGAGAGAAGACGGGTATTACGAGTATTTCGGGAAGAACTCCAAGGCGTTGGCCCGCATCGTGTTCCCCATCAAGATTTCCACGGGACTGCGGTTCATCAAGCAGAACTTCCCCCGGATCGAGATCCTGGAAAATCCAACCTGGGACGAGTATTGCGCCTGGCTTTCCGAGGGCTGGGACGTGGTGGGGTTTTCCTTTTTCACCCACGGGACGGGCCGCGCGCTGAAAATGGTGGAAAAGGCCCGCCAAGCCGGGGTCTCCCAGATATGGGGCGGGGGCTACGGCGTGCTGGACCCCCGGATCCAGGACCGGTTCGACCGTATCTTCCACGGCTACGCCGAGCCCGAGATCGCCGAGGCCCTGGGGGTGGACATGGGGCCGGTGCGGCACCCGCCCCTGGTGAACCAGTGGAACATCTCCCCCCTGCCGTTCAAGGTGCAGCGCGTGGCCGCGCTGTTCACCTCCCGCGGCTGCCCTTACAAGTGCACGTTCTGCCAGACGCCCGTGTTCTGCCCCAGGCCAGAAACCCTGCCCCTCGAGTCCATCGAGGAGGTCTTGCGGTTTTACAGGGACCACGGCGTGGACTGGGTGTTCGTCATGGACGAGAACTTCGGGATGTTCAAGGAACATTCCGAGAAGGTCGTGGAGATGTTCCCGCGCTTCGGCCTGCACTGGAGCCTGATGACCCGCGCGGAAAACGCGCTCAAGTATTTGGACGACTGGGTGGACGCCAACCTCATGGGCATCGGCGTGGGCATCGAGAGCATGGACCACCGGGCCCTGGCCGCCTGGAAGAAGAAACAGACCACCGAGACGGTGGCCCGCCTGGCCGAGGAACTGGAGCGGAGAAAACGCTACATGTGGGGTTATTACATGCTCGGTCACCAGGACGCGGATGTCGACTCCACCCTGGAAGAGATCGAGATGGTCCGCGCCCTCAAGCTGGGCTTCACGCAGGTGACCATCGCCACCCCCTACCCGCGCACGGCCCTGTGGGACGAGCTGGAACAAAAATACGGCATCTTCGAGACGGACTGGGAAAAGTACGACACCAAGCACCTGGTGTGGAACCATCCCCACATCTCGCCGGAAAAGATGGAAGAACTCCATGACCACGCCTGCCGGCGGCTGAACAGCTCCGCCATCTTTCTCCGGTTCGCGTACAAGATCTACCGGTCCTACGCCATGAACCTTGCGTCCTACGCCAGGGGACTTTCGCTCATCAGCTCCTTTCCGGTAAAGTGCTACCGGTACCCCGAGGACCCGGGCTACCTCCCGGCAAGATAGGGCGGCGGCCTCAGTCCTTCCCCCCGCCCTTGAGCTGTTTTTCCAGTTCCGCGAAAAGCGCCTTTTTGCGGTCCGCCTCGCTCGAGGCGGCCTTGGCCAGGGAGTCCATGCGCTCCTTCTGCCTGGCGGCGAACGCGGCCAGGTCCTTTTCCATGCTCTTTTGGCTTTCCCTGGGCAAATCCTCCACCGGCGCGGGGTCCAGGATCTGCGGCCTGGGTCCGGCCGGGGACTCCACCAGCTTCACCGCGTTGATCTTCTCCAGCAGATGCAGCAGGGAGTGGACCTCCTCCAGGGAAAAGGAGAGCATGGAGGCCATGTCCTCCACCTTGGGGGGCGCGCCGGTCTGGTGTTCCAGGATGCGGATGGCGGCCATCACCAGGTGGGACCGGGTATAGGGGGAACGGGTTTCCTCGGCCATGGCGCGGTCCTTTCACGGTGCGGTTCTTGACACGTTGCACCCCCAGGGGTAGCATTTTTGGGCGTTTTGAACAACGGCCCGCTCACTTGGCGCCGGGGCCGCAGGCCGCTCTTTGGGGGGGGCAGGGTCCGGGCGCCTTTTCTGTTTTTCAGCAAATCGGGGAAATGGCCTAGAAACGGGAGGAACCATGAGCAGGATCGCGATGGTGAGGGCCAGGGAGATCCTGGATTCCAGGGGCAACCCTACGGTGGAGGTGGAGGTGACCACCGAGTCCGGAGCGTTCGGCAGGGCCGCGGTGCCCAGCGGCGCGTCCACGGGATCCAGGGAGGCGCTGGAACTGAGGGACAAGCAGTCCGCCCGGTACAACGGCAAGGGCGTGGAAACCGCGGTGAAGAACGTGCTTACGGGGCTGGCCCCCGCGGTGGAGGGGCTCGACGCCGCGGACCAGGCGGCGGTGGACGCCGCCATGCTCAAGGCCGACGGCACGCCCAACAAGTCCAAGATGGGGGCCAACGCCATTTTGGGCGTTTCTTTGGCCACCGCCCGGGCGGCCGCGGACTTCCACGGGCTTTCGCTCTTCCGCTACCTGGGCGGCGTGGCCGGGTGCGAGCTTCCCCTGCCCATGATGAACATCATAAACGGCGGGGCCCACGCCACCAACAACCTGGACATCCAGGAATTCATGATCCTGCCCGTGGGCGCAAAGAGCCTGTCCGAGGCCGTGCGCATGGGCGCGGAGATCTTCCATGCTTTAAAAAAGATCCTGGCCGCGCAAAAGCTCTCCACCGGCGTGGGCGACGAGGGCGGGTTCGCCCCGGATCTTTCGGGCAACCGGGAAGGGTTCGCCTATATCATCAAGGCCGTCGAGGAGGCCGGGTACAAGGCGGGCAGGGACAAGGACGTGGCCCTGGGGGTGGACGTGGCCGCCAGCGAGTTCTACAAGAACGGAACGTACCGCCTGGATTCCGAGGACAAGGATTTGTCCACCGCCCAGATGATCGACTACCTAGAGAGCCTGGTGGACGAGTTTCCCATCGTGACCGTGGAGGACGGCCTGGCCGAGGGGGACTGGGACGGCTGGCGCGAGCTCACCAAGCGCCTGGGCGACCGCGTCCAACTGGTGGGCGACGACCTGTTCGTCACCAACCCGGTCATCTTCCAAAAGGGCATCGACATGGGGGTGGCGAACTCCATCCTGGTGAAGCTGAACCAGATCGGCACCCTCACCGAGACCCTTCAAACCGTTGCCCTGGCCAGGCGCCACGGCTACACCACGGTCATCAGCCACCGGTCCGGCGAAACCGAGGATGCCTTCATCGCCGACCTTTCCGTGGGAACCAACGCGGGCCAGATCAAGACCGGGTCCATGTCCCGGTCCGACCGGGTGGCCAAGTACAACCAGCTCATCCGCATCGAGGAGGAGCTTTCCGAAGGCGCGCGGTTCGCGGGAAACCTGTTTGCCTGACCCATCAGCCGGGGGCGTTTATGCCCCCACAAACCAGTCCATGCCAAGAATCCTGCCCATTTGCCTGGGGTTCGCGCTCGCGGCCGTCCTGTGCGGTCCGGCCCAGGCCTACGTGCTGCCCGCCGAGCAGATCCTGGGGTTCTCCGTGACCGCCATGGGCGACCCGGGCAGGCTTTCCACCACCGAGGCGCTGGTCCTGTACCCGGAAAAACCCGCGGCCCGCAGGCCGGAAGCCATCCTGCTCGAAACCTTTCCCGAGGTGGTGGGACCTTATTCCAGCGCCTACAAGGCCGGGGAGCCCGAAGCCTGCACCTGCACGGTGCACGCGTCCTGGCGCCCGCCGGATTCCTTCCGCGAACAGGTGGACTGCCCGGAAACGGACCGGCTCTTCGTGGTTTCCGGCGGGGAGGCGGCATGGTTTTCCGAGGGGCGCCTCATGGACACCACCGAGGGCCCCCTGGACGCCTTCAAGGACCTCCTCCTCGTCCGCGACGCCGAGCTTCTGGCCGACAAGCTGTATTTCTCCGGCGTGGATCTTTCCGTCACCTCCCTGGGCATGTGGGAGGGCGTCGTGGTGTGGGTCGTCGGCGCGCAGTATCCGGACGAGTCCGTGCCCCAGGTGTGGGTGGAGCGGAAATCCCGCCTGCCCGTGCGCTACATCATAACCCGGGCCGCGGCCCGGGGCCGCCGCGGCCTGGAGGTCCGGTACCGGGATTGGGTCAACCTCCGCACCCCACGCCGGCCCGTCATGTTCCCCCAAACCATCCGGTTCTATGAAAACGGACGGCTCGTCCGG
>JAFDHW010000110.1 GCA_019308705.1 Deltaproteobacteria bacterium | reverse complement strand
TGCATATGCGCGCCGAGGTCGCGGAGGACATCCGCAACATCCTGTGCGCGCCTTCCCGCGACGAGGCGCAAAGGTTGCTGGACCTGGCGGCTGACAAGTACGCCAAATCCGCTTCACGGCTTTCTTCCTGGATGCAATCGGCCCTGCCGGAAGGCTTTGCGGTGTTCATGCTCCCCCAACGACACCGCCGGAGACTGCGGACAACCAACATGCTGGAGAGAGTGAACAAGGAAGTAAAACGCCGAACCCGGGTGGCAACGCTGTTCCCGAACGAGGCATCCCTTCTCAGACTGGTCAGCGCGATCCTCATGGAGATCAGCGAAGACTGGGAAACCGGAAGGGCCTATCTCAAACCAAAGGAGGATGCTCCAACCCACTGAGGGAATTTATAGAAAATATGTTGCTTTATCGCAAATCGAACTCGTGAATAATCCTGGTTAAATATCATATAGTTATAGATAGGCCACGGCGCAAAGCGGACTTTGCCCGCAAAAAAAGCCATCCGCTGGGAAAAGGGATGGTTTACGCGGGTTTTCGGGAAAAAAGGAGGCGGTTTACGTCGGGCTCCGGGTCCAGGTGGGCCATGGAGGCCGAGGGCACGCCCACAAGCCCGGTTTCCAGGGAAGGGCCGCGGACGCGGGAAAGGTATGCGGAAAGGGTGCCGGCCTCCCGGTGGGCCTGGAGGCGGGAGAACAGGCGGGCGGAGACCGACGCGGCCTTCTGCTCCAGGGCATAAAGGCTGGTGGTGCGCTTCCGGCCCGTGACCGGATGCCGGTAATCCAGGGGGCCGGCGAGGACCGGGGCGGCTCCCGGCGCGGGGGGATAAAACAGGGCCAGCAGCGAGGCCTGGGGCCGGCCCAGGTAACCGCCCGCGCGCCGGAGGATCCATTCCAGGGGGCGGGAGAAAAAGGCCCCCTGCAACGCGGCGTGGGCGGCAAAGGCCGCGGCCACGAATCCGGCGTCCTGGTGGCCCGGGCCGAAATACGCCCCGGCGGCGCGGAGAAACCGGGCCCGGCCCATCTCCCTGGCCGCCAACAGCCCGCCGAACAGCCGGGGCGAAAACTCCGGCCGCCTCTGGAGCAGCGCCACGTCCATCCAGGTTTCCAGGCTGCGGTGGATGTCAAGGAAGCGCTCCCGGTGTTCCGACCCTTTGAGGTGGCCGCGGCCCGAGCGGTACATGACCCAGGGGTGGACCACCGCGTCGGTCATCACGTGACACAGGGCCCCCAGCATGAAGGCCCACTCCCCCGCCCCGGGCGGGCGGTCCCCCAAAAGCACCCGCTTGGCCGGGGCAAAGCTGTCCTCGCCACCAGCCCCGTGCAGGGCGGAGGAAAGGCCGCCGCCCCGCGCCCGGCGGTACAGGGCGTAGAGAGGGGTGTCCGGCAGCACCGACCCCAGAAGGTACAGGTTGGGCCGGGCCTCCACGGCCTCCTTCAAGGGGCCGGGCTCCATGCACCGGAGGGCCTTTTGGGCCACGTGAAAATGAAGCAGTTCCTTGGGCATGTCAGTAACCGAACGCGCCCTGGACGTCGGAAAAGCGACAAAGCTGCGCCCCCGCGTCCGCCAGGGCCCGCCGAGTGGCCGGGTCCGTAGCCAGGGAAAGGTCGTTTTCCCAGGCGTAGTCCCACTCCCCGTACAACGCCCGGGTTTCCTCGTCCGCCAAGCCGGGGTGGATCATCACCTCCACGGCCCGGCACTCCTTGTGCTTTTCCAGGGCTTCGGCCAGGTCATGGACGGTCATTTTCCCGCCGGCGCGCAAAAACCCCACGCAGGGAATCTCTTGTTCGGCGGCCACTCTTTTTGCCCGAGCCATGACGCAGGTGCAAGTTTTCAGGGCCGCGTACTGCAAAAGCCGCCTGGGCCCCGCGGCCGGGCTAAGGGGGTCCATCACGCGGCGCCGGACGTGGGGGATGGAAAACTCGGCGGCAAGATCCTGGCAGATGGAGAACATGCCGGGAAACAGGTGCACGAACTGGTGGCTGTCCAGGTGGGAGGGGGAGATGCCCGCCTCGACCACCCGGCGGATCTGGGCCCGCCACTCGTCGGCGATCACCCCGAGGTCGCCCCGCTGGTCCATGAGGGCCCCGAACAGCTTGCCCTTGTCCTTGAACACCCCCCGGGGCCAGCCCACGGCGAACGCCGCGTCCGTCAAGGGAGCCTCGTCGGTGAGGACCAGGTGCACGCCCACGTCCAAATCCGGCAGGCCCGCGGCGGTCTGCACCGCGTGGTCGAAGGCCCGGCCAACGGCCATGAGGCTGGCGGAGGTGAGCACCCCCTCGGCGTGGGCCCGGGCGATGCCCTCGTTGACGCCCCGGGTCAGCCCGAAGTCATCGCCGTTGATGATCACCCGCATGGTTGTCCTTCCAGGAAGCGTACAGGGCCAAAAGGAAAGCCAGACCGCTGATGAGGGTGATCATGACCCACACCGGCCGGGTCCTGGCGAACCACCCTGCCCGCGGTTTTATGCTCACCGTGCCCCGCGCCACCACCGTGTGGTGGGATTCGTCCTTTTCGTATTCCACGAAGGCGTACACCGGATACCTGGCCCCCAAAAAGGCGGAGGCGTTCTCCAGGGGAAACCGGATGGTCTTCTTCCAGCCGGGCTTCAAGATCACCGTCTTTTCCGGCCGGGAGCAGGTTATTTCCCGGGGGAGGAAAATCCAGACCCTGGCTTGCACAGGGGCGTCTTCCAGGTTCTTGACGCGCAGGAAAAAGGTGCCGGTCCCCGGCAGGTCCATGTCCCCGGCCTCGGCTTCAAGGTTCGGAGACAGGTCCTTTACCGGGGAGTAGGTGGACCCGTTCACCGCGGACAGGGGGTAGCCGGCCTCGTCCGTGAAAAGCACCCGCAGGCCCAGGGGATAGCGGCCGGGCAGCGCGTTCTTCACCCGGGTGGAAAACTCCATCTCCAAAACCTCCCCCGGGGGCAGCCCGCCGGCAAGCCTGCGGTACAGGCGAAGCCGCCCGGCCTCGAGCTCGGTCTCCAGGCTCCCGGCCTCCTCTTGGCCCTGGTTTTCCAGCACCACGTCCACTTTCAGGTGCTCTTCCCCGGAAACGGCGGTCATGCGGGTGTGCATGGCGATGGACCCGCAGACACCCGGATGGGGGAAAAAAAGAAGGGCCAGCCCCCCCGCGAAAAGGAGCCTGAGCAGGAAAGGCTGCTTTACATTTTTTTTGCCTGAACCCGTCCCAAAAATGCTTTTCGCCGCGAGGCGGAGCAAAAAGCGCGGGGGCAAGGAAGAGGATGAAAAAGGGCCGGAGGCGCGGCCGCGCCACGTCGAGAACCTTTTTTGCCGTTCGACGCGGCCATCGTGCTTTGCAGCCCGCCGCAGCAGAAAAACGTTTTTGAGACGGGTTCTATTCGCCATGGCCAGCGGGTCAGGTGGAGGCGGAAATCCAAGCTTCCAGACCCTTCATGTCCCCCACGCTGAACAGCTTGGAATCGTCCTTGCCCAGGATCTTTTTCACCAGGCCGGTGAGCACCCTCCTGGGGCCCACCTCCACGAAGGTATCCACCCCCGCCTCCCGCAGCGCCCGGATGGAGTCCACCCACAAGACCGGGCTTGTGATCTGCTTTTTCAGGCATTCGGCCAAGACTGCGGGGTCGGTTTCCGGGGTTGCGGTGACGTTGGGCACCACCGGGATCGAGGGTTTCTCCAGGGTGTAGTGGTGGTCCAGGTAGGAGGCGAACTCCTTGGCGGCCCGGGCCATGAGTTCGCTGTGCCAGGGGCCGGACACGGCCAGGGGAATCTCCCGGGCCCCGGCCTTCTTGGCCAACTGGGCGGCCTTTTCCACGGCCTGGGCCGTTCCGGAGATTACCACCTGGGTGGGGGTGTTGTGGTTGGCCACGGCCACCCGGCCTTCTACGCCCGAAACAAGGTCGCGCACCTCGTCTATGGAAAGCCCCACGATGGCGTACATGACGCCGGAGTGGGCCACGGCGTCCGCGTGCATGAGTTCGCCTCGGCGGCGCACCAGGCGCATGGTGGCTTCCCTGTCCAGGGCCCCGGCCGCGCACAATGCCGCGTATTCGCCCAGGGAGTGGCCGGCCGCGAAATCCGGCGGCGGGCCTCCCGCCTTTTGTATGGCCACCAGGGCCGCCAGGGAGGCCGCGGCCACCGCAGGCTGGCAAATGGCCGTGCGGGTCAGCTCCTCCATGGGGCCGGAAAAGCACAGGCGCGAGATGCGCTTTTTGCACACCTCGTCCACCATGTCGAAAAACTCCCGGACCTCGTCGTATTCCTGGTGAAATTCCAGTCCCATGCCCACGGCCTGGGACCCCTGACCGGGAAACAGGTAGGCGATCTTTTCCAAGGTTTTCCTTTCGCGCTCCCGGGCCGGTGGGGCTTTTCCGGCCCTCGTCGGTGTTGCCATCCGGGGGCAGGATACCACGCCGGGCCGGCAAACACTACCGGGCGGCCCGGCTAGTCCGCGTCCCGCCGGGAATCCAAGTTGAACATCTCACGGGCCAGGTTCAGGATCTCGCGGCGCTTCGCCTCCCGGTGGCCCCCTTCCTGCTTCAGGTACAGAATGGGGTCGTGGAGGATCTTGCGCATCATGGCCCGGGTCATGCGCTCCAGGGCGTCCCTGTCCGCCCCGGACAGGCCCTCCATGCCCGGCAGGGTCTTTTTCATCTCCTGGACGCGGATGGACTCCAGCTTGTCCTTGAGGTCCTTGATGGTGGGCACGGCGTCCAAGTCCGACAGCCAGCGGCGAAAGCCGATGACGCCTTCGTCCACGATGCGCTCCGCGGCCACGGCCTCCTTTTTCCGCTCGTCCTTGTTCTTCTGCACCACGGAGGCCAAATCGTCGATGTCGTACACGTAGCAGTTGGGAAGCTTGTTGATGGCCGGGTCGATGTCCCGGGGCACGGCGATGTCGATGAAGAACAGGGGGCGGTTTTTGCGCGGCCGCAACACCTTCTGCACCGCGGCCTTTTCCAGCACCAGCCCGGGCGCGCTCGTGGAGGAGATGACGATGTCCGCCCCGGAGAGGGCGGGAACCATCTCCTCCCACCGGAGCGGCTTGCCGGAAAACCGCCGGGCCAGGTCCACGGCCCGCTCGAAGGTGCGGTTGATCACCATGACCGAAGCCGCCCGGTTGGCCAGAAGATGCTCCACGGCCAGCTCGGCCATCTCGCCCGCGCCCAAAAGGAGGACGTTCTTGCCCCCAAGGTCCTCGAATATCTTCTTGGCCAGCTCCACGGCGGCGTAGGAGATGGACACGGCCCGGCCGCCGATGCCCGTTTCCCTGCGCACCCTTTTGGCCACGGAAAAAGCCCGGTGGAACAGGCGGTTCAAGATGACCCCCGAGGCCTTGGCGTTTACCGCCAGGCGGTAGGCGTCCTTGATCTGGCCCAGGATCTGGGGCTCGCCCAAGACCATGGAGTCCAGGCTGGCGGCCACCCGGAACAGGTGGCGCACCGCCTCGTCTCCCTGCCGGACATACAGGGCGTGCTCGAACTCGGAAAGGGCCAGTCCCCGCGACCGGGCAAGGTAGTTCTTCACGGCGGTGAACCCCGCCCGGGGTTGCTCGGTGGCTGCCACCACCTCCACCCGGTTACAGGTGGAAAGCAGAAGGGCCTCGGCCAAGGGCTCGGTGCGGACAAGCTCGGCCACCGCGGCGGCGGCCTGCCCGCGGTCGAAGGCAAGGCTCTCCCTAAGCCTCACCGGCGCGGTCTTGTGGTTCAACCCCACCAGGATGAGATCCATGCCTAAAACCTCGTGAACCGGCCGTGATGGCCTTCCATGAGCAGGTTGACGCCCAGGAAGGTGAACAGCAGAAAGAGCAGGCCCACCATGGAGAGAATGGCGGCCCTCCGGCCCCGCCACCCCACCATCACCCGCTCGTGAAGCAGGGCGGCGTACACCAGCCAGGTGATGGCCGACCACATTTCCTTGGGGTCCCAGGACCACCACCGGCCCCACACGGCCTGGGCGTACACCGCGCCGGTGATCAGGCCCAGGGTCAGCAGGAAAAATCCGATGGTGAGGCACCCGTAGTTCAGCCGGTCCAGGGTGCCCAGGGAGGGAAGCCTGCGGAACACGAAGCCGTGGGACTTCTGCTTGATGGCCCGCTCCTGGAGCAGGTACAAGGCCCCGGCGGCGGCGGCCAGAAACAGCGCCCCGTCGCCCAGAAACAAGGACCCCACGTGGATGATCAGCCACGCCCCGCGCAACAGCTGGGGCTCCACGGACGGGGACGCGGAGGGCAGAAACAGGCCCGCGGCCATGACCAGGCACACCGCCGGCCCGGCCAGCGCCCCCAGCACGCGCAGGCTGTAGCGCCAATTGACCGCCACGAAGGCCAGCGCCAAGCCCCAGGCGGCAAACAGCACCGTTTGCCCCAGCCCGGCCACGGGCAGGTAGCCCGTGGAGGCCAGGCTCGCGGCCACGGCCAGGGTGTGGGCGGCCGTCCCGGCAACGAACAGGCCGTTTCCCACGCGGTAGGCGGCGAGCCTGCCCGTGGCCAGGTGGGCCAGGTAGCCCGCGCTGCCGGCCAGGTACCCGGCAAAGGCGAAAAGATGCAACCAAGTCATGGGTCAACGCCCCCAAAAACGGCCGTTTCGCCGTTTCCGCAGGAAATGAAGGGATCGGGAAACCGGTGAAAGCTCCTCAAAATTAGAACCAAACCGGGCGAATGCAACGTGGGCCTCACCCGGGAAACCGGCCCGGGCCCAGGAGGTCCTCCACGGTGGTCCCCGGCCCCAGCACCGAGGCCAGCACCCTGTCCGCCGCGGCCCGGTCCCTTTTGCGGATGGCGTCCAGCAGCGGGCCTTCCACCAGTCGCTCGAAAAGCGGCTTGTGCTTTTCCGGGGCGTGGCTGACGGCCAGAAGCTTCTTCCTGGCCGCGCCCAGGATGTCCAAGAGCACCGCGTACTCCGGCCCGAAGTGCGCGGACAAATCTTTTCGCAGCTTCTTGGCCAACGCCGGGCTCTTTCCCGAGGTGGAAAAACACACGGCCAAGTCCCCCTGCCGAATCACCGAGGGGAGGATGAAGTTGCACTTGTCCGGCTGGTCCGCCACGTTGACCAGTTGGCCGCCCGCCTCCGCGGCCGCCCACACCCGCCGGTTCACCTCCGGGTCGTCCGCGGCGGAAATGACCAGGAACATCCCGGAAAGGTCCGCTTCGTCAAAGGGCCGGAGGATCGCGGTGATCTCCCCGGCCTCCGCCCGGGCGGCGAGCTCCGGGCAAAGATCCGGGCTTACCACGGTGACCGCCGCGCCGCAGAAAAGCAGCCCCTCCACCTTGCGTGCGCCGACGGCCCCGCCGCCCACCACCAGGCAGGGGCGTCCGCAAACGTCCAGCATTACGGGATAATAGGGCATGGGATCAGCCTTTAACCCGGATTATTCACGCGTTCGATTCGCGCGAGAGTAAGGAAGGAGGAGGGAAGCTGTACTTTTGTACCGCGACCCCCTCCTGACGCAGCTATCGCGTGAATCGGGCTCGC
>JAFDHW010000109.1 GCA_019308705.1 Deltaproteobacteria bacterium | reverse complement strand
ATTCCTCCAATAATCAGACCGTCTTTGGCGCAAGACCCGAAAAACAGCTCCAACGGATTGAAAATAAAGAAAAATTCGATCTCGGGCAAAATTGCTCATGAATAATCCGGGCTATATGAAATTCACGTGCATGGGTTCTTCTTCGGAGGGTTCGGGCAGGGGGGCGTTCTCCTGCTTGATGGCCCAGAGACATTCGTTGACCTTGTGCTGGAGGCACAGGGAGCCGCACATGGTGCGGGCGTCGAACTTGTCCGAGGCCAAAAGGTCCAAAACCTCCCGGTAGCGGTCGGATTTCCAGATGTCCTTGAAGGACTGCTCGGCGATGTTGCCCATGTGGTACTTCTTGTAGCGGGAGTTGAACAGCATGCCGCAGGGGGCCACCAGGCCGGAGCCGGAAAACTGCATGATGAGCGCCGGGCCGTAGCAGCGGGAGTATTCGCGCTTGCCCGAGGACATGATCTTGGACCACTTGGCGGCCACCAGGTGTTCGGGCGTGCTCAGGGCCTCGGCCTGTTTGAGCAGGCCCTCCAGGGAGAAGTATTCGTCGTACTTGACCCCCAGGGTGTGGTTCTCGTCGTCGGAGCAGTGCTTGATGACCGTGTAGTCCACGCCCAGCTCGCCGCCCAGCCTGGCCAGGGGAAGGACCTGGTCCGCGAACCGGGGCAAGAGCACCATCTGCAGGCCCAGGGTCACGGGCAGGTTGTTCTCCCTCTTGATGCGCACGGCCCGGCAGACGGTTTCCAAAACCTTGTGGTAGCAGGATTCCGCGCACCCGTGGATTTGTGCGTACCGGCGGGGTTCGGCCGCGGAGATGTTGAACCGGAGGTAGGTGAGCGCGGGCAGGATGTCCTCCAAGCGTTCGTCCTTCAAAAGATAGCCGTTGGTGCCCAGCGCCATGTCCAGGCCGTTTTCCCTGCCGCGCAGGATGGCGTCGTACACGTGGGGGCTGGCCGTGCTCTCGCCGTCGGACACAAAGCTCACCGCCTTGACCCCGATTTCCGCGGCGTCGTCCAAAAACCGGAAGATGACGTCCCTGGTCATCTTCTTCTCGTCGTTGGCCTGGAGCTGGCCGTAGCAGTACACGCAACGGTAGGTGCAGGCCCGGGTGAGCGCGCAGTCGATGGTGATGGGGGCCACCCGCTCCCCCGCGTTCCAGGCTTGAAGCCGGTCCCGGTGCCAGGCCAGCTTGTGGCCGTCCAGGATGATCTCGCCCATGATGTCAATTCTCCACGGTGTTGCGGCGCTGGTGGGTCACGGAGTCCCCGGAGTAGGTGTAGCCCTTGGTCCGGGAATCGAAATGGATGTCCTTGACCAGCTTGAGGTACCCCCGGCACACCTGGAGGAAGCTGGGGAAGGTGACGGCCTTGGAGACGCCGTCCTTGCGAAGGTCCAGCCGGTAGGGCACCTCGGCGAACAGGTAGCCGCGCTTGACCAGGCGGATCAAGATGTCCGTCTGGAAGAAGAACCCCGAGGAGCGGAACTCCAGTCCGTCCAGGGCCGCCTTGCGGTAGATCACCGTGCCGTTGGTGTAGTTGAAGTACACCAGGAAGGTGGTGTTGATGATGAACCGGTAAACAAAGGACAGGCCGTTCCGGAACAGGCTGCGCACCTGCTTGTTGAACACGAAGGGAATGACGATGTCCACGGAGTTGAGAAGGTCGTGGTACCGGAAGATCTCCGCGGGGTCGTTCTCGTTGTCCCCGGGGAGCATGACCACGGACCAGCCCCTGGCGTGGTCCACCCCGTCCCAGAAACTTGCGCCCACGCCCATGGGAGACGCGTGGCGCACGATGCGCACCCGGCGGTCCTTTTTGCGCCAGCTTTCCATGATCTTCTGGGTATGGTCCGTGCTGCCGTCGTTGATGGCCACGATCTCGCCGGGAATGGAAAACCTGTCAAAGGCGGCCAGGGAGTTTTTTATGGCCAGGCCGATGTTCTCCTCCTCGTTCAACGCGGGCATGATCACGGACAGGGCGGGCTTTGGCTGTTTCTTTGTCATGGCATGATCTCCGCCACGGCGCGCGCGATGTCCTTTGCGCCGGGATAGTACGCCTCTTCCAGGACCGGGCTGGCCGGCGTGGGGATGTCCGGGAAGGTGACGCGCGCCACCGGCGCACGCAGGAGCGAGGGCCCGGCCTCGGCCACCCGGGCGGCGATCTCCGAGGCCGCGCCGCCGGTCCTGCACGCGCAGTCGCAGATGACCAGCCTGCCGGTCTTTTCCACGGATTTGAGGATGGTCTCCATGTCCAGGGGCGCGATGGTGCGGGGGTCCACGATCTCGATGGAGATTCCCCGGGCGGAAAGGGCCCGGGCCGCACGCGCAGCCTCGATGTTCATGTGGGAGACGGCCACCACGGTGGCGTCGGTCCCCTGCCGCCGCACCACGGCCTGGCCGGGTTCCACGGTGTAGAGCCCCTCGGGCACGTAGCCCACGGAGCCGTAGAGCCACCGGTGCTCGATGAACAGCACCGGGTCCTTGCTTTTAACGGCCCACACCAGAAGGCCTTTTGCGTCGTAGGGGGTGGCCGGGGTGAAGATCCTAAGGCCCGGCACGGGCAGAAACATGGACTGGAGCGCCTGGGAATGCTGGGCGGCGGAGCCCCAGCCCCGGCCGATGATGGCGCGGATCACCAGGGGGGCGCCCTGGTTTCCGCCGCTCATGTAGCGCCACTTGGCCGCGTGGTTGGCGATCTGGTCCGCGCACATCAAGAGAAAGTCCGTGCGCATGTGCACGAAGATGGGCCGCATGCCCGCCAGGGCCGCGCCGAGGGCCACGCCGGTCATGCCGTTTTCCGCGATGGGCAGGTCCAGAACCCTTTTTTTGCCGAACTTGCCCGCCAGGCCCAGGGTGGAGCCGAACACGCCGCCGGGGTCGTCCACCCCCTCGCCCAGCACGAACACCGCGGGGTCGGATTCCAAAAGAAGTTCCTGGGTCTCGTTCAGCGCCTGGACGTAGGAAAGGCTCCGCAGCCCCTTTTCCGGCGCCAGGCCTTCCCAGTCCTCCTTGTCCGCGTAGATGTGGGTCCAGGGCATCAGGAATCAGCCTTTCCGGTTTCCGCAAAAACGCCCCGCCCGATGTCCGCAGGGTCGGGAAAGGGGCTCTTGCGGGCCTCGGCCAGGGCCTTGTCCAGCCGCTGGTCCGTTTTCTCGTACAGGTCCTTTACGTAGGCCTCGTCCACCACGCCTTTTTCCAGGAGCGCCCTGGTGAACAAGGCCACGGGGCAGCGTTTTTTCCAGGCGGCCAGCTCCTCGGCCGGGCGGCAGCCCCTTTCCACGTCGCATTCCGGGCCCACGTGGCCCTGCCACCGGTACGTCTTGAACTCCAGGAAGGTGGGGCCTTCCCCCGCACGGGCGCGGGCCGCGGCCTCGGCCGCGGCCACGTACACCGCCGCGGCGTTGTTGCCGTCCTCCACCACCGTGGGCAGGCCGAAGCCCGCCATGCGGGCGGAAACGTCCGGGTCGGGCTGGCGCGCGGACAGGGGCGAGGCCACGGCGTAGCCGTTGTTCTCGCACACGAACAGGACCGGCAGCCTGTGGAGCACGGCAAAGCTTACGCTTTCGGCCAGAATGCCCTGGTCCGACGCGCCGTCGCCGAAAAAGGCCACGGCCAGGTTGTCCTGCCCGCGCATGGAAAAGGCCAGGCCCGCTCCCACGGCCAGCGGAATGGTCCCGCCCACGATGGCCGTAGTGCCCGGGATGCCCAGTTCGGGAAAGGAGGGGTGCATGGACCCGCCCCGGCCGTGGCAGCACCCGGTTTCCCGGCCGTAGAACTCCGCGTACAGGGCGGCCGGGTCCGCGCCCCGGGCCAGGCAATGGCCATGGTTTCTGTGGGTGGAAAACTGCAGGTCGCCGGGTTTCAGGTTCGCGCACACCCCCGCGGCCACCGCCTCCTGGCCGATGCACAAATGCACGGGGCTCTTCATGTCCTGCGCGCCGTAGACCTCCACGATCTTTTCCTCGAACCGGCGCACCAGGACCATGGTTTCCAACAGGCCCCTGACCTTTTCCTCTGCCAGGCTCACGGTCGGGGCCCCCGGCTTCTGTAAAACGCCCGGATGGTGTCGCATACGTAGGCTATCTCATTCTCCGAAAGGTGCTGGTGGATGGGAAGGGACAGGATTTCCGCGGCCTGGGCCTCGGTTTCCGGCAAATCGCCGGGCCTGTATCCCAGGTCCTTGGCGGGTTTCTGCAGGTGGATGGGCACGGGGTAGTGGATCTTGGCCTCCACCCCGGCACCGGCCAAGTATGCGGCCAGGCCGTCCCGGTCTTTCGCACGGATCACGTAGGTGTGGTACACGGGCTCGGACTCCGGCTGCCGGACGGGCCGGGTGACATAGGGCGCCAGCCCGGCCAGTTGCTCGTCGTAGGCCGCGGCGTTTTTCCGCCTGCAACGGGTGATCTCGGGCAGAAACTCCAGCCTGCGCTCCGCCACCACGGCCTGGAGCGCGTCCAGGCGGGAATTGTACCCGAAAAAGTCGATGTGGTCCCGGTCCGCCAGGCCGTGGTTTCTCAGCTTTTCCAGCCGGTCCGCAAGCTCCGGCCGCGAGGTGACGGCCATACCCCCGTCCCCGGCGGCGTTCAGGTTCTTTAAGGGGTGCAGGGAAAAGCACCCCACGTCGCCGAAGGACCCGGCGGGCTGGTCGTTCCATGCCGCGCCCACGGCCTGGGCCGCGTCCTCCACCACGGAGAGGGAAAACGCTTCCGCGACCTCGCAGATGCGGGCCATGTCCGCCATGGCGCCGGTCAGATGCACGGGGAGCACCGCCTTGGTCCGGGAGGTGACGGCGGGCTCGATGGCGTCCGGGTCCATGTTGTAGTCCGGCCCCACGTCCACGAACACCGGCTTCGCCCCGGCCGCGACGATGGCCCCGGCCGTGGCCACGAAGGAGTTGGATACGGTGATGACCTCGTCGCCGTGGCCCACCCCCAGGGCCTTCAACGCCAGAAAGAGCGCGTCCGTGCCCGAGTTCATGCCCACCGCGTGGGCCGTGCGGCAAAGGGCCGCGAACCGCCGCTCAAAGTCCGCCACCTTGGGCCCCAGCACAAAGGCGGCGTCGGAAAAAAGCGCGCTTATGCGCTCCAGGAGCACCGGGTCATCGAACTGCTCCTTTAAGGAAAGGTACGAAACGCGCATGCGGGGCTTTCCAAACCGGGCAAAAGAGGGGCGCGGCCGCTACTTGTAGAAGGACCGCACCTTTTCGATGACGTATTCCACCTGCTCCTGGCTCAGATGCTGGTGCACGGGCAGGGTGATGATCTTTTTGGCCTGGGCCTCGGCCACGGGAAAATCGCCCTTCTTATAGCCCAGGCGCTCGCACGCGGGCTGAAGGTGCAGGGGCACGGGGTAGTGGATCTTGGCCTCCACCCCGGCGTCCACCAGGTGCTTCAAGAGCTCGTCGCGGTTCTGTGCCTCCACGATGTAGAGGTGGTGCACGTACTCCTTGTCCGGCCTGCGCCGGGGCACCCGGATCTGGGGCAGGTCCGCCAGGGCGGCGTCCAGCATGGACGCCCACTTCTGGCGGGTTTCGGTGATCCAGTCCAGGCTCTCGATGAGCTGCAGGCCCACGGCCGCCTGGACGCTGTCCAGCCGGGAGTTGTAGCCGAAGGTCACCACCGTGTCGCGGTCCGCCAGGCCGTGGTTGCGAAGAAGCCGCAACCGGTCCGCCACCATGGCGGAGTCCGTGACGATCATGCCGCCGTCGCCCCACACGTTGAGATTCTTCAACGGGTGGAGCGAAAACCCGCCCGCCAGGCCGAAGCTGCCCGCGCGCCTGCCGCCCAGGCTCGCGCCGATGGCCTGGCAGGAGTCTTCCACCACCGGCAGGGCATGGTGCTTGGCGATGGACAAAATGGCGTCCATGTCCGCGCACACCCCGGCCCAGTGTACGGGCATGATGGCCTTGGTGCGGGCGTTCACCGCCTTTTCCACGCGGTCCGGGTCCATCACGTACTCGTCGGTCACGTCCACGAACACGGGCCGGGCCCCGGCCTGGACAATGGCCCCGGCCGTGGCGATGAAGGTGTTGGCCGCGGTGATGACTTCGTCGCCCGGGCCCACGCCCGCGGCCTTCAAGGCCAGAAACAGGGCGTCCGTGCCCGAGTTCACCCCCACGGCGTGGGCCGTGCCGATGTGGGCGGCGAACTTCTCTTCCAACCGGGCCACCTCCGCGCCCAGGGTGAAATCGCCACGGCGCACCACCTCGGCGATCCCGGCCATGAAGGGTTCGGGGTCGCCAAACTGGTCCGGCAGGTAGGAATAGGGAACTTTCATGGCGCTCATTTCAGGTTGATGGATTGCATTTTCTTGATGTTGTAGTACCGCACGTCGTCCATGGGGTCGGGGACGAGCCCCCCGGCGAACGCGGCCACCAGGTCGCGGATGGCGTCCTCGATCGTGTGGGCGGCCTCAAACCCGATGTCCCTTGCGATCTTGGCCGAGGACACGTGGTAGGAGCGGTTGTCGCTTGTGGGCGTGGTCTTGATGGGGATGTCCGGGTTCACCACGGACCGCACCATCTCCGCGATCTCGGACACCTTGTAGTTCTGGTACCCCGCGTTCCACACCTTTTTGTTCACGGCCTCGTCGGGAAGCTCCATGAGCTTCACGTACAGGTCCGTCATGTCCTGGATGTGCAGGTTGGGCCTTTTCTGCTCCCCTCCAAACACGGTGATCTCGCCCTTGTTCACCGCGTGGTTGGTGAGGATGTTCACCGTGAGGTCCAGCCGAAGCCGCGGGGAGTAGCCGCACACCGTGGAGGGCCGGATCACCACGGGCGCGAAGTTTCTGCCAGCGCCGTCCAAAAGCACTTCCTCGCACAGGGCCTTGTACTTGGAATAGTCGGTCAAGGGCTCGAGCGGCAGGTCCTCGGTGACCTCGGGCTCGTCCTTGATGCCGTAGACCGAGGACGAAGAGGCGTACACGAAGCGCTTGATGCCCGCCGCGCCAGCCGCGTCCACCAGGTCCACGAACGCGTCGTAGTTGATGGACTTGCCCAAATCCGGGTCCAGCTCGTAGGAGGGATCGTTGGAGATGCACGCCAGGTGGATCACTGCGTCCATGCCGTCGAGCGCCTTCTTCACCAGGTCGCGGTCCCGGATGTCGCCCTTGATCTCGGAAAGGCCCGGGTGGCCCTTGGCCTGCGCCAGCACGTCGTCGCCGTAGAGGTAGAGGTCCAGCACCCGCACCCGATGCCCGGCTTCCAGCAGCTTGGGAACCAGCACCGCACCCACGTACCCGGCTCCGCCGGTGACGAGAATCTTTCGGGGTTGCGCCATCATCTTCCTTTCAATTGGTCCCGGGGCCCTGTCTGTTGTGGTTCCGCCGCAAGAGCACCTGGGCGAACTCCGCCACCTCGTGCCGCGCCACGGGCCGCTTGTTGCACACGATGCCTACGGCGATGGCCCCCACCACGTTGCCGACAAAGGCCGTCATCTCCGGGTCTGCGCCCCTGGCCCAGCAGGGCGCGCAAAAGGAAAACACCGCGTCGCCCGCGCCCACCGTGTCCACCACCTTGGAGGAGAAGATGGGGG
>JAFDHW010000108.1 GCA_019308705.1 Deltaproteobacteria bacterium | reverse complement strand
CATGAAACTGGACGAATCCAGCCGGTGGATGCAACGGGCCGGGCAGTGCATCCCCGGGGGGGTGAACAGCCCGGTGCGGGCTGGAAAGGCCGTGGGCGTGCAGCCCCGGTTCATCGCCAGCGGCCGGGGCGCGCGCCTGACCGACGTGGACGGCAACCGCTACCTGGACTACGTGGGCTCCTGGGGCCCGCTCATCCTGGGCCACCGGCCTCCGGAGGTGGTGGAGGCCGTGGAGGCCGCCCTGGCCCGCGGCACCTCCTTTGGCGCGCCCACCGCGCTGGAGGTGGAGCTGGCCGAGCTGGTGTGCGAGCTTTACCCCTCCATGGAAATGGTGCGCATGGTGAACTCGGGAACCGAGGCCGCCATGAGCGCCGTGCGCCTGGCGCGGGCCGCCACGGGCAGGGACATGATCGTCAAGTTCGACGGCTGCTACCACGGCCACGCGGACAGCCTGCTGGTGGCCGCGGGCTCGGGCGTGGCCACCCTGGGCATCCCGGGTTCCCCGGGCATCCCCGAGGCCACGGCCTCCATGACCCTTTCCCTGCCCTACAACGACCTGGGGCCCGTGACCAGGGCCCTGGAGAGCAAGGGCGGGGAGGTGGCCTGCGTCATCGTGGAGCCCGTGGCGGGCAACATGGGCGTGGTGGCCCCGGACAGGGAGTTTCTGGCCGGCCTGCGGGCGCTTTGCGACCAGCACGGGTGCCTGCTCATCTTTGACGAGGTCATGTGCGGCTTCCGGGTGGCCCTGGGCGGAGCCCAGGAGCGCTACGGCGTCACCCCGGACCTCACCTGCCTGGGCAAGATCATCGGCGGCGGCATGCCCGTGGGCGCCTACGGCGGCAGGAGGGACCTCATGGAGCAGGTGGCCCCCTCGGGGACCATGTACCAGGCGGGCACCCTTTCCGGGAACCCTATGGCCATGGCCGCGGGCCTGGCCACCCTGCGGGTGCTCAGGAACCCGGAGGCCGGCGTGTACGGAGCTCTGGAGCGGCTGTCCGCGAAGCTGGCCGCCGGGCTTGCCTCCGCCGCGGAGAAAGCCGGGGTCCCCGTGTGCGTGAACCGGGCCGGGTCCATGCTCACCCTGTTCTTCACCCAGGGCCCGGTCAGGGATTTCGAGACGGCCAAGCAAAGCGACACGGACCGGTTCGCGGCGTTTTACCGGGCCATGCTGGATTTCGGCGTGTACCTTCCCGCATCCCAGTTCGAGGCGTGGTTCGTTTCCCTGGCCCACACCCAGGAGGACGTGGACTACACCATCGAGGCGGCCGGGCGGGCGCTTAAGGCCCTGCAGGCCGTCCCGGTCCGCCGGGGTGCGCAAACTCCCTCGGGGTAGAGGTTTTTGGTTGACGGCCCTGTCCTGCTTTGGTAGGAGGGTGCGTCGTCCTTTTTCCAAGGAAACAGGCCCCCGGGGCCTGGGAAAAATCATGGACAGGCAAACCCGGCGTTTTCTTCGCGAAATCGCGTATTACGGCTCCATCGGCATGTCGGTGGCCCTGTCCATCGTCATCGGGCTTTTCATCGGCGTGCTGTTGGATACCCGGGTGTGGGACACCTCGCCCGTGTTCACCCTGATCTTTTTGGGCCTGGGCATCGCGGCGGGGTTCAAGAACATTTTCTTGGCCATGAAAAAGAGCCAAAAGCTTTGAGGTCTATGGAACCGGAACAGCGCATCATCCGTTTTGTGACGCGGGCGAGCATGGTGCTGTTTCTGCTGGCCACGGCCGCGGGTTTCGCCCTGGGCCCGGTGAAGTTCGGCCTGGGCGTGGCCGCGGGGGGGCTCATCGTCACCGTCAACTTCCTGCTCCTTTCAAGGACGCTCAGAAAGAGCCTCAAGCCGGATAGACTGGCCACGCCGGGCTCGGTGCTGGCCAAGTACTACCTGCGCTTTGTCATCAGCGCGGTGGTCATCGCCGTTTTGGTGGCCGGACGCCTCGTGCATCCGGTGGGGCTTTTCGTGGGGCTTTCCGTGGTGGTGGCGAGCATGTTTCTGGCCCTGGCAAACGAGCTGAAACATCATATGTGCAAGGAGGCGAGTTAAGTGGGACACCCGTTTCTCATCTTCCCCAAGATCTTCGAAGCCCTGGGCCTGGGTCATTTCGCCCACGCCAACATTCACGTGATCTACTCCTGGGTGGCCATGGCCATCCTGCTCATCCTGGGATACCTGGGGGCCAAGAGCGTGAAGCTCATCCCCGGCGGGGCCCAGAACGCCTGTGAGGTGGTGGTCACGGGCATCGAGGAGTTCATGGTGGACATCACCGGCGAAGAGGGCCGCTGGCTGTTCCCCATCGCCGCCACCGTGTTCCTTTACATCCTGGTGTCGAACCTTTTGGGGCTCATCCCCGGGTTCTTTCCGCCCACCGCGGACATCAACACCCCGTTCTCCTGCGCCATCGTGGTGTTCGTCATGACCCACTTCATCGGCATCAAGTACCACGGGGCCAAGTATTACAAGCATTTCATCGGCCCCATGTGGCCGCTGATCCCCCTGTTTCTGCCCATCGAGATCATCAGCCACCTGGCCCGGGTGCTTTCGTTGACCTTCCGTCTTTTCGGAAACCTCATGGGCCACGAGTTGGTTCTGATGATCCTGTTTTTCCTGGCCGGCGCGTTCTTCGCCCCCCTGCCCATCATGCTTCTGGGGGTCTTGGTCGCGGCCATCCAGGCCTTCGTGTTCTTCATGCTGTCCATCATGTACTTTGCGGGATCCATGGAGCACGCGCACTAAGCAGAAAGATACGCGGACATCCGCTTTCTTTGCCCTGGTGGAAGAAGCCCTGAACCGTTTCAATCAACGAGGAGGAAAACCATGGAAGCATTGCAGTTCTTCATCGCCGCGGTGACCGCGGCCGGATTCGGCATCGCCATCGCGGCCTTTGGCTGCGGTCTCGGACAGGGTCTTGGCCTGAAGAGCGCGGTGGAAGGCATCGCCCGCAATCCCGAGGCCTCCGGCAAGATCACCGTGACCATGCTCATCGGCCTGGCCATGATCGAGTCTCTTTGTATCTACGCCCTGGTCGTCAGCCTGATCCTGATCTTCGCCCACCCGCAGGCGGGCGATATCGCGGCTCTGCTGGGCGCCCACTAAGCCGTGCCCTGGAGGGGGCCGCGCCGCGGCCCCCTCTTTTTTCCACCCCTTTGTGAAAACCTTCACGTAACGCGGCTTATCGTCCGTTTGCCGGTTTTGTCATGCCCCCCACAAAGCCAAAATCCCCCAAGATCCCCAAGATCGCCGTCATCCGCCTCGCCCTGTACGCCAAGCATCTGGAAATCCTGCATTCCGAAGGCGTGAAGCTGGTCAGCTCCTTGGAACTGGCCGATTTGTGCGGGGTGAATCCCGCACAGATCCGCAAGGACCTGGCCTACTTCGGGCAGTTCGGCACCCGCGGCCTGGGCTATCCCGTGGCCGAGCTTCTGGCCGAATTAAAACGCATCATGGGCACGGATCACGTCTGGCGGCTTGGCCTGGTGGGGGTGGGCAATCTGGGCCGGGCCCTGTTGCGCCACACCCAGTTTGCGGAACAGGGATTCGTGTTCACCGCGGCGTTCGACCGCAACCCCGAGGTGGTGGGCACCTTGGTTTCCGGGGTCAAGGTCTCCAACGCGGAGCAGATGAAGCGCGTCGTGCGCGAGCGCAGCCCTTTTGACATCGGTGTGCTGGCCACCCAGCCCAAGGAGGCCCAGTCTGCGGCCGACCGCCTGGTGGAGGCGGGTGTATCCGCTATCCTGAACTTCACCCCGGTCAAGCTCAAACTCCCCGCCGGCGTGTACGTGGAGAACGTGGACTTCACCGTGCGCCTGCATCTGCTTTGCTATTCCATCACCCACGGCAGCGACGTCACCCAGGAGCACCCCACGTAAAGCTTTCCTGGAACGGTCCCCGGCTCCGCCACGCCGTTTTCCAAGGCCCTGTCGAATTCGCAGAAAAACCTGATATTCCGCCTGGTTAGGCGCCACCCCCCTTGCAAGTTCCTTCATGCCGGTGTATGCTTTTCCCACTAACCTTCCGGAATGGTGTGCTATTTATGCAATTTTTGAACATGGGTGCGAACTTGGAGCAAAATCAGGCGGATACCCCCGCACGCGCCCGGAAGGGGGCGGGTGCCGCCGCCAGGGTTTTGCCGAGGCGGGTGCCAAATACCCGAGATTTTTGATTCCGCGGCCCCTATCCGGGGCAACGGACCCATAGGTGGCAGATGGCCTACATCGCCTTGAAGGAGGAAACCGTGCTGGCCGGGCGCATGCGGTTCCTCAGCCTGGGGGAGATCCTCCAGATGCTGGGCGCCAACGGCAGCACCGGCGTGTTGCGCATCGTAAGCCCCCACGTGCCCGAGCCCGGCTTGGTCTACCTTGTCAAAGGCCGGGTTGTGAACGCGGCCTGTTTTTCCGCCACGGGCCTGGACGCGCTTTACGCCCTGTTCGGCTGGACCGAGGGTGAGTTCGAGTTCCTGGAGTCCGAGGTGCCCGTTTCCCGGGAGATCAACCAGGGGCTCATGGAAATCATCATGGACGGGGCGCGGCTCCTGGACGACGGGCAGATTCTCGAGCTTTCCGAACAGAACGCGGAAAAGGTCATGGCCAAGCTGGCCGCTGGCGGGGAAAAGGGTTCCAAGCGGCCGCGGCTGAAGGGCATCCCCATCATCCGCCAGCCCTTGCGGAACCAGAAGTTCGTGACCGAAGAGCAGGTTTTTCGGGCCCGGCGAGGCCGTGGTGAACCAGGGCAAGGCCGGGGCGTGGCTGTGCGTGATCCTGGAGGGGTTCGTCAACATGCGCAAGGAGGCTGGCGGGAAAAAGATCCGCCTGTGCCGCCTGGGCCCCGGCGCCTTGATCGGCAATGTGCCCACCTTCATGAACTACAAGTACCAGCGCACCATATCGCTTACCGCCGCGAACCAGGTGCGGGTGGGGCTGTTTGACATGCAGGTCCTCATGAGCGATTTCGCCAACATTTCCAACACCCTGCGCAAGCTGGCCCTTTCCCTGGACCGGCGGTTCGCGGAGTTGACCGACCGGGTGGCCGAGGCCCACGGCAAGGGCCTGGGCATCTCCTCGTTTCTCCACCGCCGGACCATCCTGCCCCAGGGGAGCAAGGAGTCCCGGGCCTGGGAGATCGAGGATGGCATCGCCACGGTTTTGCGCAACGTGGACGGCAGGGGAGTCGTGCCCCTGTGCCGCCTGGGGCCGGGTGATTTCGTGGGCCAGGTGCCGTTTTTGAACATCGGGCACGAGCCCAACGCCGCGGGCATCGTGGGCTCGGCGAATTTCCGGCTGAGGGAACTGGACACCGCGGCCCTGCAAAAGGAGTACGACCGGGTGTCGCCGCTGGTGCGGGCGTTCCTGGAGCACGTGGCCAACTGCGTGTCCATTGCCACCATGGTGGCGGCAGACGCCGTCGAGCCCGTCCCCCTTGCGGAAGAAGCCCGGGCTTCCAACGCTTGATCAGTCCCGCCTCGCTTCGTTCCTGCCTGGCCGCCTGGCCGCCTTGTTTCTCATCCGCCGGCCCACGCGCCAGGCGATGCGCGCCCCCAGGTTTCCCGCCGCCGCGGACACCGCGGAAAACACCAGGGACCCGCTCCAGATGTAGATGTTCTGCTCGACGAATTTCGCGGTTTTGCCCCCGAAGTGGAAAAAGGCCAAAAAGGCGTCCATGGCCTCGGGATGGGCCACCATGTCCTTGCCCAAGCGGGCGGCGAGCATGTAGATGGGCACGGCGGTGAGCGGATTGGTGACCCAGCAGGCGGCCAGGGCCACGGGAAGGTTCACCTTCAGAAAGACGGCCCCCACGGCGCACAAAAGCATGTGAAAGGGGATGGTGGGGGTGAAGGCCACGAACAGGCCCAGGGAAAGCCCGCCGGCCAGGGAAGCCTCGTTGATGCGCCAGGCCTCGCGGCCGAAGACCTTTTCCCCCAGGAGTCGGTGGAGGTGGGTTCCGCGCAGGGCGGATTTCACCCGCTCCTGCCGCCTCCGCTGGTTTTCCCGCCATTCTGAGAGGCCCATGAAAAAACCGTTCCAAAGCATCTTCCCGGGCGGTTCTGCCGGGAAGCCGGAGGATCCGTGGTGGTGCGCTTTGCGGAAAAAGCCCCCTCCGAATCAGCCGCCGAAGGCCTCTTCGGTCATCTCCACGGCCGCCGGGCTCATGGCCTGGATGGACTCCAGGCTCCCCAGGGTCACGGGAAGCACCGTCTGGATGAAGAATTCCGCGGTCTTGACCTGGCCTTCGTAAAAGGCCGCGTCCTTGCCCTTGGCCGCCTCCTTTGCCGGGGCGGCGACGGCGGCCCGCCACAGGAGCATCCAGGCCATGCACACGTCGCCCATGCAGTTCAAGAAGGGATAGGCGTGGGCGAACGCCTGCTTGAGCCTGCCTTCCATGGCGGCGGCGCCGAGCGCCATGGCCGTGTCGGAAAGCTTTTTCACCGCTGTGTCCACGCTGTCGGCCAGTTCATGCAAGCCTTGGTCCCGGGCCATGTGCGCGGCCTCGTTCACCGCCTTGGTGAAGCTGGTGAAGTACGCGCCGTTTTTCATGGCCAGTTTGCGGCCCAAAAGGTCCATGGCCTGGATGCCGTTGGTGCCCTCGTAGATGGAGTTGATCTTGGAGTCTCGCGCCAGCTGCTCCACGGGGAACTCCTTGGTGTAGCCGTAGCCGCCGTAGACTTGCACGGCCTGGACGCACACGTCAAAGCCCCGGTCCGAGCAGAAGGACTTGATCACCGGGGTCAGAAGTTCCGTCATTCCCTTGTAGAACTCCCGCTCCTCTTCGTCTTTGACGATGGCTTCCATGTCAAAGCACTTGGCGCAGTAGTAGATGAGCGACCGCATGCCTTCCACGTGGGCCTTCATCCACAGGAGCATGCGCTTGACGTCCGGGTGGCGGATGATGGGCACGGGCGGGGCTTCGGGGTTCAAGATGTCGTCAAGGTCGCGTCCCTGCACCCGCTGTTTGGCGTAGTCCAGGGCGTAGAGGTAGGCGCAGGAAGCGGCGGCCTGGCCGATGGCGCCCACGGCCAGCCGGGCCTCGTTCATCATGGTGAACATGACCTTCATGCCTTTGTTCACCTCGCCCAAAAGCGTGCCCACGCACTTGCCCTTGCCGCCGAAGGTGAGCGAACAGGTGGCCGACCCGTGGAGCCCCATCTTCTCCTCGATGCCCGTGCACGCCACGTCGTTTTCCTCGCCCAGGGAGCCGTCGTCGTTCACCCGGTACTTGGGCACCAAGAAGAGAGAGATGCCCTTGGTGCCCCTGGGAGCGCCTTCGATGCGGGCCAGCACGGGGTGCACGATGTTGGGCACCAGGTCGTGGTCGCCGTTGGTGATGAAGATCTTGTTGCCGGTGATGGTGTAGGTGCCGTCGCCGTTGTCCTTCGCCGTGGTGGACAGGTTGCCCACGTCGGACCCGGCCTCCGGCTCGGTGAGCACCATGGTGCCTCCCCACTCGCCGGAATAGAGCTTGGAGAGGTAAAGCTCCTTCTGCTTGTCCGTGCCGAAGAGTTCGATCATCTTGGCCGTGCCGTGGCCCGCCAGGGCGTAGGCGGAAAAGGAAAAGCTCGCGCCGATGAGGTATTCCAGGGCTGCCTGGG
>JAFDHW010000107.1 GCA_019308705.1 Deltaproteobacteria bacterium | reverse complement strand
TCGTGTCGAAGCGACGGGCCCTTGGCCCGGGGCAAAAGGGCGCGGCCGCGGCCGCAAATCATCCAACAGGACTGCTGGATAAAACGGACCCGTACGCCTCCACCCCCAACCGATCGAAACCAAAGGAAAACAAAGCAGCCCGGGACAGAAAGGGACCGAAAAGGTCCTTCGGCAAACCCCTTCGCAAAGTATCCCGTCCCGTCGGCGCCGGACGAGCCGCTGGCGGGCCGCACGGTATCCAACAATCTTGTTGGCCGACCGGCGGGCCACTCCAAGCCCCCTTCCCCTCCGCATGCTTCGTTTGCGGCCTTCAACGCAGAGAAACAGCCTGGGCGATGGTTTCCCAATATTTTTCTCTTGTTATATATGCAACGGTTTTGTTGGTAGCTTGGCGGGTTGACAAACTTCCCGGCCCGGAACAATCTTTGCCCTGCCTTTCACCCCCTCCGGAGGAAGCCATGCCCAAAAAGCCCGTCTCTGCGCCCATCGGTGAGAAGATCCGCTCCCTGCGTGAAAGCCAGGGGATTACGCTTGAGCAACTGGCCAACGACACGGGGCACTCCGTGGACGTCCTGAGGGCCATTGAATCCGGCGAGACCATTCCGCCCGTGGGAACCCTGCTGTCCGTTTCCCGGGCCCTGGGGGTGGAGTCTTCCGTATTCCTGAAAAAGGCCCCGTCCACCAAGGCATCCCGCGCCCGGGCCTATACGGACCGCACCAGGAACTACGCCTATACCACCCTGTCCCCGGGCGCGCGGCACAAGCACCTGAAGGCCTTCAAGGTGGCCATCGAGCCGAGGAAGGAGCACGAGGGCGTGGGCTACACCCACGAGGGCGAGGAGTTCGTGTATGTGCTCTCCGGCGAGGTGCAGGTGACCGTGGGCGAACAGGTGAATCATCTCAAAAGGGGCGACTCGTTGCACTTCAACTCCGGCCTGCCTCACAGCCTGAAAAACCCCGGGGCAAAGAAGACCGAGCTTCTGGTGGTCGTGTACACGCCCTAAGCGGAGGAACCAATGGGCTTTTCCCTCACCGCCGAACAGCGCATGGTGCAAAAGATGGCCCGGGAATTCGCCCGGGGCGAGGTGCTGCCCGGAGCCGCGGAGCGCGACCGCACCGGCGAGTTCCCGGCGAGCATCCTGGCCAAGCTGGGCGAACTGGGCTTTATGGGCATGATGATCCCGCCGGAGTACGGCGGCGCGGGCGCGGACACGGTAAGCTACGCCCTGGCCCTGTCCGAGATTGCCTACGCCTGCGCCTCCACCGCCGTGGTCATGAGCGTGCACAATTCCATTGTGTGCGAGTCCGTGTACCGGTTCGGCACGGAGGAGCAAAAACAGCGCTATTTGCCTTCCCTCTGCGCCGGAGAGACCCTGGGCGCCTTTGCCATGACCGAACCGCTGGCGGGCTCCGACCCCGTGCGCCAGGAAACAACGGCCGAGTCCGACGGCGGCGGCTGGGTCCTAAACGGCGTAAAGCGGTTCATCACCTCGGCCAAGCATGCGGATGTGTTCATCGTCACGGCCAAGACGGACCCCACAAGGCGCCACCGGGGCATTTCCGCCTTTGTAGTGGAAAAGGGCAACCCGGGGCTTAGGCCCGGCCGGAGCGAGGAGAAGCTGGGGCTTTTGGCCTCGGACACCGGGGACCTCTACCTGGAGAACTGCCGGGTGGGAGAAGACGCCCTTCTCGGCGGCGAGGGCGGTGGGTTCGCCCTGGCCATGCAGGGGCTGGACGGGGGCCGCATCGGCATCTCGGCCCAGAGCGTGGGGGTGGCCCAGGCCGCCCTGGACGCGGCGGTCTCCTACGCCAAGACCCGGGAGCAGTTCGGCAGGCCCATCGGCCAGCACCAGGGCCTGGCCTGGATACTGGCGGACATGGCCACCCGGCTTTCCGCAGCCCGGCTCATGATGCTTGCGGCCGCCGCGGCCAAGGACGCAGGGGAGAACTACACCATCAAAGCCTCCATGGCCAAGCTCTTTGCCTCGGAGATGGTCAACGACGTGTGCGCCCGGGCCTTGCAGATTCACGGCGGCTACGGCTACACCAAGGACTACCCCCTGGAGCGCTATTTGCGCGACGCCCGGGTGTTCACCATCTACGAGGGCACCAGCGAAATCCAGCGCGTCGTCATCTCGCGGCACCTGTTGAAATAAGCGCGCCTTTCACGCGGCATCCGCAAGACCGAGACATGGAAAGGGAGAACCATGGGACTGGTGGACTGGAAGCTTGAAGGCCACGTGGCCGTCATCACCTGGAACAACGGCGAGAACCGGTTCAACCCGGATTTTTTGAAGGCCAACTTAGATGCCTTGGACGCCATCGAGAACACCACGGCCGCAACCGCCCTCATGGTGACCAGCGCCCACGAAAAAATCTGGTCAAACGGCCTGGATCTCGACTGGCTTATGCCCGTGGTCCAGGCCGGGGACAAGGAAACCTCGATGGACTTCTTTTTCCGGTTGAACGAGGTGTTCAAGCGCTTTCTCATGTTTCCGGGGCTGACCCTGGCCTCCATCAACGGCCATGTCTTCGCCGGCGGGGCCATCCTGGCCTGTGCGTTCGACTTCCGGTTCATGCGCACGGACCGCGGCTTTTTCTGCTTTCCCGAGGTGGACATCTCCATCCCCTTTCTCCCGGGCATGCTGGCGCTCATGCGGAAGGCTCTGCCCGGCCACTCCCTGGTGGACATGGCGCTCACCGGGAAACGCATGACCGCAAAGGAGTGCCTGGAGGCCGGGGTGGTGCAGGCGGGGTTCGAAAAGGACCGCATCTACGACGAGAGCCTGGCCTGGATCAAGACCCACAACAAGGGCCGGAAGATCGTGGCGGCCATCAAGAAGGAGCTTTACAAGGAGGTGGTGCGGATCATCGACGAGGAGGACCCGCCCGTCATCCGCAGCGGCAGGCTGAACGTCTAGCCCGGATTATTCACGAAGCCTGATTTCCGTGCTGGCAAGGCGAGAGGGGTGAAGGCGTACTTGGGTACGCCGAGCCCCGATAACGCGGCCAGCGCGGAAATCGGGCGAGCCCGAAGGGTGAACAATTTTGCCCGAATGGCAGCATTCCTCCAATAACAATAATCAGACCGTCTTTGGCGCAAGACCCGAAAAACAGCTCCAACGGATTGAAACGAACGAAAAATTCGATCTCGGGCAAAATTGCTCATGGATAATCCGGGATAAATATTTTATTCGGTGAAATTTTTCATGCATGATTCGGGCTAAGCGGCAAAACGGGTTGTGCGTTTCGAATGCGCGCTTCCTTTTACCCTTGTGAAGCCGAGGAATCAAGGCGGTTCATGGGCGGTGCGCCATGACCGGAGCGCCCTCCGCGGCCGGCCGCGGGCCTGCCAAAATTTCCGGCATCTTACAACCTTTTGAAATAAAAGGCAATGATCGCGGCCTTTTTGGTTTGCATTGTCCGATTCGCGGTGCTATCATTTTTTGAAAAGCCAAACAAGCGACCTATTGGCAACGCCTCTCGGGGCTCGCCCCGGAACCCTTGGACATGGGACGAGGAACGCACAGGACACCCGCTTCGGAAGCCGAGCGGGTTTTACACTTCGAGGAGCCGGACGCGGCGCGCCTGCTGTTCGGCGAGCACAACCGGCACCTGTCGCGCATACGGGACATGACCGGCGCGGACCTCCACGCCCGGGGGACCAGGGTGACCGTGAAGGGCGACGCCATCGCGGCGGACCTGGCGCAAAACGTGCTGGAGCAGCTCTACGCGCTGGCCAGGGAGGGCTACCCCCTCTACGACACGGACGTGGAGCATGCGGTGCGCATCCTGTCCGCGGACCACGGCGCGGTTCTGCGCGACATCTTCATGGACACGGTGCTCTTGACCTCCAAGAAGCGCCCCATCGCTCCCAAGAGTCCGGCGCAGAAGGAGTACATCGAGGCCATCCGCAAAAACGACCTCGTGTTCGGCATCGGCCCCGCGGGCACGGGAAAGACCTATCTAGCCATGGCCATGGCGGTTGCCTCCTTTTCCAAGGGCCTGGTCAACCGCATCATCCTCACCCGGCCGGCGGTGGAAGCCGGGGAGGCCTTGGGGTTTCTGCCGGGCGACCTGGCGGAGAAGGTCAACCCGTACCTTCGGCCCTTATACGACGCTTTGCACGACATGATACCCTTTGAGAAGGCTGCGGCCTGGATGCAGCGGGGCACCATCGAGGTGGCGCCCCTGGCGTTTATGCGGGGAAGGACGTTGAACAACTCCTTCATCATCCTGGACGAGGCCCAGAACACCACCAGCGAGCAGATGAAGATGTTTTTGACCCGCATCGGGTTCGACTCCAAGGCGGTGATCACGGGGGACATCACCCAGATCGACCTGCCCAAGACCAAGCATTCCGGGCTGGTGGAGGCGAACGACATCCTCCAGGATATCGAGGGCATCCGCTTCGTGTATTTTTCCAAGTCCGACGTGGTCCGGCACCGGCTGGTGCAGGAGATCATCCAGGCTTATGAAGACCTGGAAGGGACCTTCGGGCCGGCGGAGTAATAACACCCCCCCATTTGAACGGATCATCCGAACGACAAACCATCTGATGGCAGCCAAGACCGACAAATTTTCCCTGCGCGCCTTCTTTGCGGCTGAAGACAGGCTTTTGCTGTGGATGCTTTTGTTCACCGCGACGCTTATCACCCTTCTGGCCCACCCGAACATGGTGTCCACCTTTCCGGAGTATTCGCCGGGCGACGTGGCGGAAACCAACGTGAAATCCACCCGCGACTTTCTGGTGGAAAACACCGAGGCCACCCAGAGCGCCCGGCGCAAGGCGGCCGCGGCGGTCCTCACGGTCTACGACCACGACGAATCCATGGCCGGCCGAACCATAACCCGGGTACAGGAGGCCTTTTCCTCCGCCCGCAAGGCTCTGGAAAAGCCTGGCCGGGACACCGCCGCCTTGAAGAAGAAGTTCCAGGAAACCCTGGGCATCCAGGTTTCCGAGGGCGCCTTCCGCATCCTGGAGCGGGAGAGGTTCGATTCCGCCATCGCGGATTCCATCTGCCACATCGTGGGCGAGATTTTGGACAACGGCGTGGTGGCCAACAAGGACCTTCTGCTGGAGGAGGCGGAAAAGGGCATCGTCCTCCGCGGCATCCAGAGCGGCAAAGAGCGCTACCTCACCAACCTGCGCCGCTTCTACGGGCCGGACCAGTCCAAGACCATGGTGCGGGTCATCGGCGACCCCATCCTGGAAAACATGAACTACTCGGTGATCAACCTCATCGTGGATTTTTCCCAGCGCCTGATCCAGCCCAACATCACCCCCAACAGCCGGGAAACCAACGCCAGGCTCCAGCAGGCGGTCGAGGCGGTGAAGCCCGTGTACTACAAGGTCAAGGCCGGGGAGATGCTTTTGCGGGAGGGCGAGCGGGTCACGGACCTGCACCTGGCAAAGCTGGCCGCCTTGAAGAAGAGCGCCTCGAAGGATCGCACCGTGTTCAAGAGCTTGGGCACGGGCATGCTGGTGCTGTTTTTCCTCCTCTCCTGGCACTTCGTATATTTCCGGTGGAAGAAAAACCCCTACGCTTCCCGCCTCAAGGACATGGGGCTTCTGTGCCTGACCCTTTTGGTGTTCTTTGCCATGGCCAAGTTCTCCACCGCGCTTTCCGCGTCCCTGGCCAACGGCTCCGCCTTTGAGCACGCGCCCTCGGCGGTGTTTTACGGCACGCCCTTGGCCGCAGGCGCCATGACGCTGTGCCTGTTCCTGGGCCTGGAGGTGGCCCTGGCCTTTGCCGTCATCCTCACCTTTTCCGCGACCATGCTGTTCGACAACCCTTTCTACGCCTGGACCTATTTCCTGGTGGGGTCGGTGCTGGGAGCCTACTGGGTGCGTGATTCGCGGGAAAGAAACGTGATGATCAAGGCCGGGGTCAAGGTAGGGGCGGTGAACGCGGGAATGGTCCTGGCCATCTACCTGCAGCGGGGTGCGCCCCTTTCCGAGTCCTTTGCCTGGGACGCGTTCGGCGGGCTGTTGGGCGGGCTGTTGGCCGGGGTGTTCACCACCGGGCTGGTGCCCATGGTGGAGGCGCTTTTCGGCTATACCACGGACATCAAGCTCATGGAACTGGCCAACCTGGACCGGCCGGTGCTGCGGCGGCTCATGATCGAGGCGCCGGGCACCTACCACCACTCGGTGGTGGTGGGCTCCATGGTGGAGGCCGCCGCGGCCCAGATCGGGGCCAACCCGCTTCTGGCCAAGGCCTGCGGCTACTACCACGACATCGGCAAGATCCAGAAGCCCTTGTACTTCGTGGAAAACCAGATGAGCGGCAAGAACCGTCACGACAAGCTGGCCCCGTCCATGAGCGCGCTCATCCTGATCGCCCATTTGCGCGAGGGCGTGGAGATGGCCAAGAAATACCGCCTGGGCCAGCTCATCACCGACGCCATCCAGCAGCACCACGGCACTTCGCTCATCCGCGGCTTTTACGAGAAGGCCAAGCAGGTGCGCGGCGAAGAAAACGTGAAAGAGGAGGATTTCCGCTACCCCGGGCCCAAGCCCCAGACCAAGGAGGCCGGGCTGGTCATGCTGGCCGACGTGGTGGAGGCCGCCAGCCGCACCCTGGAGAACCCCACGCCGGCGCGCATCCAGGGCAACGTCCAGCGGCTGATCCGCAACATCTTCGCCGACGGCCAGTTGGACGAGTGCGAACTCACCCTAAAGGACCTCCACCAAATCGCCAAGTCCTTCAACAAGATCCTGGCCGGCATCCACCACCACCGCGTGGAATACCCCGACGCCAACGGCAAGACCAACGGCAAGACCGGCGCAACGGCGGAAACCAGGGAAAGGAAAGCCGGTGGAAATACAGATCAGCAATCAGCAGAGCCGGTACAGGATACCGAGAAAGAGGATCCGAAAGACGGCGACAACCCTCTTAAACGCCTTGGGATCTCCTGAGAACGCCGAACTCTCCATCATCATCGTCTCCCCCGAGCAAATGCAGGACCTGAATCGCACCTGGCTGGACCGCGACTACGCCACCAACGTGCTGGCCTTCCCCATGCAGGAAGGCGAAGGCGCGGGGATTTCGCCCCTCCTGGGCGACGTGGTCCTGTGCGCGGACACCGCCCAAAAAGAGGCCGCCGAAGCCAAAACCTCCCTCGCCCGCCGCCTGGAGGAACTCCTCGTCCACGGCATCCTCCACCTGTACGGATACGACCACGCCACGCAGGAGGAAACCGAGGAGATGGAGGCCCAGGCCGAACGGCTGCTGGGGATGATAAGGGAAAAGCAGATCAGGGAAAAATAGATCTGCAGAGGGAAAACTTTTTGGAAAAGGTTTTTCCCCTGCACCCCCTTTCAAAAACGGCTCGGATCGGAAATGCTCCGCATTTCCTTTGAAAAATCTCAGCGTGGGGAGGATCTGCCTATGGAATTCAATTTTAACATTAACCCGGATTATTCACGAAGCCTGATTTCCGTGCTGGCAAGGCTAGAGGAGTGAAGGCGTACTTTGGTACGCCGAGCCCCGATAACGCGGCCAGCGCGGAAATCGGGCGAGCCCGAAGGGTGAGGAATTTTGCCCGAATGGCAGAATTCCTCAAATAATCAGAC
>JAFDHW010000106.1 GCA_019308705.1 Deltaproteobacteria bacterium | reverse complement strand
GCGAGCCCGATTCACGCGATAGCTGCGTCAGGAGGGGGTCGCGGTACAAAAGTACAGCTTCCCTCCTCCTTCCTTGCTCTCGCGCGAATCGAACGCGTGAATAATCCGGGCTAGTTCTCCGTTGCTTCGTCCAGGACGTTTCTCACTTTTTCGGAGAGGGCTTCGATGGTGAAGGGTTTTTGGATGAAGCCGCGGCAGCCCTTGGCCATGATGTCTTCGGCGCGGCCGTCCAGGGAGTAGCCGGAGGAAAGCAGGACGCAGACGGCGGGGTTGATTTCGGAGATCTTGTCAAAGGCCTGGCCGCCGTCCATTTCCGGCATGATCATGTCCAGGATCACCAGGTCGATGTCCTTTTGCTTTTCCCGGTAGATGTCCACGGCCTCGTGGGCGGAGGCGGCCAGGTGCACGGTGTAGCCCAGGGCGGTGAGCATGCCCTTGGCGGCGGAGAGCACCACGGGCTCGTCGTCCACCAAAAGGATGGTTTCCGTGCCGTGACGCATCTCCTTGGTCTTTTGCACGGGCTGCTCGGCCGGTTTTTCCGTGGCGGGCAGATACAGGTGGAAGGCCGACCCTTTGCCCTTTTCGCTCTCCACGTGCACGGCGCCGCCGAGGCTTTTCATGATGCCGTAGGTGGAGGCGAGCCCCAGGCCGGTGCCCCGGCCCATTTCCTTGGTGGTGAAGAAGGGGTCAAACACCCGCTGGCGGACCTTTTCCGTCATGCCCACGCCGGTATCCACCACGGAAACCTGCACGTAGCGGCCCGGGGAAAGGCCCTCCGGGATGCCGGACCCCTCGGAAAACACCAGGTTCTTGGTTTCGATGAAAAGCCGGCCCCCGCCCGGCATGGCCTGCCAGGCGTTGACCAGAAGGTTCAGCAGGACCTGCTCTATCTGACCCCGGTCCGCCATGACGGGCCAGGTGGGATCTTCCTGGTGCAGGTAGATGGAAAGCTCCTTTTTGGCGCGGCCGAACATGCGCACGGTCTTTTCCACCACCTTGGCGATATCCATCGGGGAGATCTCCACGGTCTGGCCCCGGGCGAACGTCAAAAGTTGGCGGGCAAGTCCTGCGGCGGACTCCACGGATTCCTGGATGCCCTTGGCGTGCTCGTAGTGGGGGTGGCCCTCTTCCAGGTCCAGGAGCATGAGGGAGGTCCGGCCGGAAATGCCCATGAGCAGGTTGTTGAAATCGTGGGCGATGCCGCCCGCCAGGGTGCCCACGGCCTCCATCTTCCGCGACTGGGACAGGCGGGACTCCATGGCCATGTGGTTGGTGATGTCCCGGCCCACCAGCATGACGGTGGCGGGGCTTCCCGGTTCCTGGGACCGGGTTGCGCTGCCGGTCAACGCCAGCCACCGGGTCTTCCTGCTCCCGGCCAGCCGCACGCGGATGTACATGGGCTGGCCCCGGCCGCCGGAGGTGACCAGGAGGCTGGAAAAGGCCTTCTTGGCGCTGGGGCGGTCCCGGGGGTCCAAAAAGTCGGTGAACGGGCGGCCCAAAAGGCTGGTCTTGGTGGCCCCGAGCATGCGCGTCCCGGGCAGGTTGATGGAGGTGATGATGCCCTGGTCGTCGGTGGTGGCGATCATGTCCGGCGCGTTTTCCACCAGGGTGCGATACCGCTTTTCGCTTTCCGCCAGGGCCTTTTCCACCCGCCGCCGTTCCGTTACGTCGCGCACCACGCCCGCGAACCCGCACGGCTGCTTGTCCGCATCCCGGCGCACGGAGGCGGAAAGCTCGATCTGGCGAATTTCCCCGCTTTTGGTCAACAGCTCGTAATCCACCGTCTTCAGGGACCGGCCCTGTTGGAACAGGCGGGAGAAGTCGGCGAACATCTTTTTGGCGGTTTCCGGGGTGGCCAGGCCCCGGTTGGTCATGCCCAAGAGCTCCTTGCGGGAATAGCCCGTCAGGCGGCAGGCCGCGTCGTTGAAAAAGGTGAACCGGCCCGAGGGGTCCATCTCGAAGTAGGTTTCCTCCATGTTCTCCAGGATGGCGCGGTGTTTGGCCTCGCTGGCGGCCAGGTCCGCGGTGGCCTTCTTTCGCTCGGTGATGTCCCGGACGATGGCCTGGACGAGCACTTCGCCCCCGGCCTCCATGCGGTTTAGGGAAACCTCCGCGTCGAACGATGTGCCGTCGCCCCGCATGTGCCGCCACTCGAAGAACTGGGGCTCGCCTTTTTCCACGGCCCGGATCTTCTCCAGGGCCTTTTCCCGGGAGTCCCTGCCGTCGGGCTGGATGAGGGGCGAAAGCTCCCAGGGGGTCTTGCCCAGGATGTCCTCCTTGGCCCGGCCGTACATGACGGTGGTCATAGGGTTGCAGTCCATGAACACGTCGCCCCGCATGATGAAGATGGCGTCGTTGGCGTGCTCGAACAGGGTGCGGTAGCGGGTGGCCCCTTCCGCCAGGGCTTTTTGGGCCTCCCTGGCGATGGTCACGTCCACCAGGTTGCCCAAAAGCGCCTCCTCGCCCTTGTGACGGGTGGGGGTGGCCAGGTGCTGGAGCCAGCGTACCGGCCTGCCGGACTCCGGGGCGACGCGAAACCCCCCCGGAACGGAGGCCGTTCCGCGGGCCGCGGTTTCGAGGAAAGCCGAGACCTTGCCGCGGTCCTCCGGGTGCACGAAGTCCAGGAGGGGTTTTTCCATGAGTTCCGCCCGGTCGCGGTCAAACAGCTCGCCCATACGGCGGTTGGCATAGGCGATGACGCCCCGGCACAGGACGTAGGTGCCGGCCAGCGAGTTTTCCGCCAGGCTGCGGTAAGCCTCCCGGGACCCGATGAGCTCCGCCACGGCCCGGTCCCGCTCCTCGATGGTGTTTTCGTACTCGTCCACGAAATCCGGCATGCCGTAGCCAAGGAGCCACCGGGCGATGCGCCGGGTGAGCCCGGGCTTCTTCCAGGTGAATTCGAACAAGCACTCTTCGGCGCCGTCCACCTCGCAGGCGGTGTGGACCCCCCGCACGTCCTCGGCCCCTGCCAGTTGCGCGGAGCCGCAGTAGATGCCCATCTCCCACCGGCACACGTCCTTGGAGGGCGTATGGGGCGGCTGGGTCTTCATGGCCATGACCAGCCTGCCCGGGGAAAATTCCACGATGCGGGCCGTGCGCACCAGGTTCAGGCGGGTGTGGATGCGGGGGGCCTGCTTGGCCAGCCTCTGGGGGCCGAGCACGCGGGCGATGAAGAGCGCGCCCTTGGACAGATCCTCCAGGACGGTCTGGCGGCCGGCTTCAAAAAGGGGGTCCGGCCCGCCCACCACCTTGGGCACGTTGGCCAGCACGCGGTTGCAGAAGTCGTTGGAAAGCCAGCAGGATGGGTCCTTTATGTGCCGCTCCTCCACGGGTACGGGCCGGGCCGGGTCGTGGTCCTCGTAGACCTCGAACTCCGGGTTTCCCGTCAGGCCCTCCAGCAGCGTTTTGACCCCTTCCTCCCCGTGGTGGCGGCGCACGAAGGCCAGGAGGGAGCGGTAGATGCGGCTGGAGATGTGCTTTTCCATGACGGGCATGGCGGCGGATCCAGGGGGAAGGTGGCGGGGATAATCAAAATGTATTAGATCCCGGCCGGACTGTCAATGCTGAAGCCCGGGAAAACCCCAGGAAAAGCCGGTCTCCTGATGAAAAAACCGCCGAAAAATAACGCTTCCGCCCCGGCCAGGTGGTTAATTACGTGTGTCCATGGAAACATCCGTGGGCTCCGGGGCATCCGTGCCGATGTGGGCCGCCACGCCATTGGCCGTGGTTTTTTCGTGCCAGGTCCCGGGAAACCGGATCCAGCCCAGGCGCACCAAGGCGGGCACCCACAGAAGGTCGGCCGCCAGGGCGGTGAAAAGCGCCGCGGGAAGGAGCTTTCCGAAGATCTCCACGGAAAAGTAGTCGCTGGTGGCAAAGGGCGAGAACCCCGCCACCAGGATGACGGAGGTGATGATGATGGCGCGTCCCGAGTAGTGGAAGGTGCGGCCCACGGCCTTGGACAGGTCCTGCTCCTTTTCGGTTTCCAGGCGCAGGCGCAAAAGGAAATGGATGGTGTCGTCCACGCCGATGCCGATGGCCACCATGAGCACGCCCATGGTGTCCGTGTCCACGACGTCCCAGAAATAACCCGTGTAGCCCAGGAGGACCAGAAGGGGAAGCACGTTGGGGAACATGGAGAGAAGCCCCACCCGCAGCGACCGGGTGGCCAGAACCATGAAAAAACCTATGGTGGCCAGGGCGAACAAGAGGCCGTTTCTCTGCCCGGCGATGATCTGGCCCACCCACTCGCCCAAAAGCGACTCCATGGAGTAGGTGTTCACCTCGGCCACGCTTCCAAACCGCCGGTTGCCCTCGTCGCAGAAGGCGCGGCCCAGGTCCGCCGAGGCGATCATGCCCATGTCCTTCAGGCGCACGGCCAGCCGGACGGTGCGGTGATCGTAGCCGATGAAACGCACCAGGTCCTCGCCTCCGGACATCTCGAACAGAAGCAACAGTTGGGCCAGAGCCTCGCGGCTTTGGGGCAGGGGGTTTTGGGCCGCAAGGCCGGGGCTTATCTCCCGGTAGACCTTCTTGACCAGGTCCACCACGGTGGTGGCTTCGGTGACCTCCGGGTGGGACTCGATCCAGGCCTCGTATTCGGCGATCTTGCGGAAGGTTTCCGGTTCGAGCAGGTCCTCTTCCCCCGTGGCGTCGATGTACACGTCCAGGGGGTTCACCCCGGGAAAGGCGGTTTCGAAGTAGCGCATGCCGCGCTGGATGATGTTGTCCGGCGCGAACCGCTCGGAGAACTGGGTTTCGAAATGGATGTGGGCGAACCCGTACAAGGAGGCGGCGAGCGCGGCGAAGAACAGGGCGTTGATGGTTTTGGGCCGGCGGGTGGAAAGCCGCGCGCAGAACTCCAGTATCCGGTCCAGCCCCCGCTGGGCGGTGCCGGCGCTACCCAGGCGCCAGGGCCGGGGCGCGGGCATCAGCGACAGGAACACCGGCACCAGGGTGAGCGCCATGAACAGCGCCACGCCCACGCCGAAGCCCATGAGAAGCCCCAGCTGTTTGAAGATGGGGGTGGGCACCAGGGCCATGGACACGAACCCGAAAAAGGTGGTCACCGAGGTATAGCCGCAGGCGACGCCCACCTCGCCGCCCATCCTGAGGATGGCCTTTTCCTTGGATCTTCCCAGGGAAAGCTCCAGCAGGTAGCTGGAACACATGTGGATGACGTCCGCGAAGCAGGTGATGAGCACCAGGGTGGGGACCATGGTGGTGAGGATGTTGATGTGGCCGTAGAGCAGCATGGCCAGGCCCATGGTCCAGGTGATGGCCGCGCCGGTGATGATGAAGGTGATGATCACCGGCCAGAACCGGTGGAACATGACGAACACCATGGCAAACAGCACCAGGGCGGTGATGGGCAAAATCACCTTCAAGGTGTGGACCGACTCCACCATCATCTGGGAAAGCACGGCCACCAGCCCGCCCTGGTGGATCTCCGAAAGGTCGAAGCCTTCCTCCGCCAGGGCGGCGGCCACCTTGCGCACGATGCGGGGGCTTTTCTCCATGCCACGCTCGGTGGGGGTCAGCTCCACCACCACGATGGAGTCCATGCCGTCCTCGGTCACCAGCCAGCCCCGGGTGAGGCTGTCGGTGGTGATCTCGCGCAGAAGCTCCTTTCTGCGCTCCGGCGCCTCGGAGAAAAGCTCGGCGTAGGGACGGACGTCCAAAACGTCTCCGTCGCCCTGGATGTGCTGGGCCGAAACCAGGCTCTCCACCCGCTCCACCTCGGGGTCGGCCTCCATCTTCCGCACGGCGCGGCGAAGTCTTTCCAGCATCTCCGGGTCCGTGGCGTCCTTTCCCGGAAAGCCGAAGATGGCGATGGCGTCGCCGCCGTGGTCCTCCATGCGGACCAGGTACTCGTCGTAGCGGTTGTTGTTGCCGAAAAAGAGTTCCCGGGGGGTGGAGGAGATGGTCACCTGCCAGAAGTGGTAGGCGAAAAACGCCGTTGTCCCGGCGAACAGGAAAAGCACCCACCAGCGGTGCGCCAGGACGAAACGGATGTATCGGGTCATAGCCGGCGGCCTTGGGCGTGCTATTTCGGGATGTAAAGCAAGAGAATACCGGATGTTTCGCAGATTCGGCCCCCGGAGGCAAGCACAAACAACGGCGGGGCGGAGCCTTTCCATGCCCGGGGGAGGGAACGATCTATGGCAAGCTACTTTTTGCCGGCCTCCCGCTGGCGGTTGTACCGGTCGATCTCTTCCTTCAGGGCGGAAATCTTGTTTTCCAGTTCGCGCTTTCTTTCGTTGTACTTGCTCACCTTCTGGTTGTGGATGCGGATGGCGCGCTTGTTGTGCAGCCTCCTGCCCCAGGCCTTAAGCTCCTCGCCCTCCGTGAGCAGTTGGTCGTACTCCGCCTGAAGTTTTGCCTTTTTCTTCAAAAGCTCGTCGCGGCGTGCGGCCATGGGATCGGGCTTGTTCTCTTCCTCGGCCTCTTCCTTTTGGGCCTGTTCCTGCTTGTCATCGTCCTTTTTTGCGCCCTTTCCCGAAAGCCCCAACCGCTCGCTTACGGGGGGCAGAGGGCCGGTATTGCCGGAGGAAACGGACTCGTAGGTGTCCACGCCGGGCCGCTGGTCCTCGGGAACCTCCAGCAGGTTGTCCGTGTAGTGCACCGTGCCGGAGGAATCCGTGTAACGGTAAAACTCGGACAAGGCCGGGGCGGCCGGCAGGCAAGCGAAAAGGAGTGCGGCGAGGAAAACAACCCGGATCTTCATGGAAGCCCCCAAAAAGAAGGAGTTTTTTTGCAGGCAAGGGTGGCAACCAGCATACTCAACATGCCCCGGGCTTGGCAAGGGAAAGCAACGCACGGAAAACACCCTGGTCGCTTTTTCCGGGCCAAAATCCTTCCTCGGACCATCCAGCCCTTGCGCGTACGGGCGAATTTTGATTATTCCACAAAGACATGCCGCCCGCCCTCGCAGGGCCGGCGCCCGGTTTTTTGCCGCCGGGCTTTCCCCGGCCTCTTGGGCCCCTTTACTTTCCGCGCCGGTTCTGGCAAGGGGTGTAGCCTGTCGGACGAAAACCCGCCATTTTCCGGAAAGGAGCAAAGGGCGCGCCGCGCCCGCCAGATATGGAAGACAAAATCACCACCGCCATCGTACAACGGTTCTTCGACAAGTTATCCGGCCACCTGCGCACAGACGTTGCCATCGTGGGCGCGGGGCCTTCGGGCCTGGTGGCCGCCCGCTACCTGGCGGACGCGGGCAAAAAGGTCGTCCTCTTCGAGCGCAAGCTGGCCCCCGGCGGCGGCATCTGGGGCGGCGGCATGCTCATGAACGAAATCGTGGTCCAGGACGACGCCTTGCCCATCCTGGACGACTTTTCCATTTCCTACACCCCTTTTGGCCAGGGTTTTTACACCGCCGACGCCGTGGAGGTGGCCTCGGGCCTGGTGTTCGGGGCCATGAAGGCCGGGGCCACCCTGTTCAACGCGGTTTCCGTGGAGGACCTTGTGTTCCGGGAGGATGCCGTGGCCGGGGTGGTGATCAACTGGACGCCGGTCTTGCGCACGGGCATGCATGTGGACCCCCTGGTGGTGGTCTCCCGCGCCGTGGTGGACGCCACCGGCCACCCC
>JAFDHW010000105.1 GCA_019308705.1 Deltaproteobacteria bacterium | reverse complement strand
TTGCGGCAGTACTCGAAGGCGAAGCGGATGCAGCGCTCCACGCCCTTGTAGGTGTTGATGGACTCATGGACGGCCACCTCGTCCGGGGTGCCTTTCTTGAGCACGCCGCCCGCGCCCGCGTACAGGCCCTCGGTGTTTTCCCGCACCACCACAAAGTCGATGTCCGCCGGCCTCTTGTCCCGGAGGGGGGTGCGCACGCCCTCGTAGAGCTTGATCGGCCGCAGGTTCACGTACTGGTCCAGGGCAAAGCGCAGGTTCAGGAGGATGCCCTTTTCCAGGATGCCCGGGGTGACCTCGGGATGGCCGATGGCCCCCAAAAAGACGGCGTCGGCCCGCTTCAGGTTCTCCAGGGTCTGTTCGCTTACCAGCTCGCCGGTCTTCAGGTACAGGTCCCCGCCCAGGGGATAGGGGGTGAAGGTGAAGTCCACCCCGGCTTTTTCACCGGCGGCCTTCAGCACCTTGACGCCCTCGGCCACCACTTCCGGCCCGGTGCCGTCGCCCCCGATCACCGCGATGTCAAACGCCTTTTTCATCTGGTCTGGTCTTTCCGCTTGGTTGTTTGCAAACAGGCTGTCCGACGAAAACGGCCGGCTCCCCCCGGAATGGTCGGGAGGGAGCCGGCGCGGCCTTCATACACGAACCCGGCGTAAAAGTAAACCGCAGTTTACGTGGGTGTCTCGGTGGTGGATTCCTCCAGGGGAGCCGCCTGGTCGGCGGCTTCCTCCCGGCCCCGGTGCTTCAGCCTTCCCAGGGCCGCGGAAAGGATGCCGTAAGCGATGTAGGTTACGCCCACCATGAACAGGGTGATCTCCGGCTCCGCGGCCACGAAGATGAGCACCAGCAGGGTGACCACCAGGGTGTTGAACCCCTTTGTGCCCATCTTCTTCTTGAAGGAGGGGTAGGGGATGGAGGACACCATGAGAAAGGACAGGGCGTAGAGCATCACCAGCACGAACAGGGGGGGGATGGACCCGGAAAGGCCCATACGCCCGCAGAACAGCACCGTGGCGGCCACCATGCCCGCTGCCGCGGGAATGGGAAGCCCGGTGAAGTGGGTGGACGGCCCCTGGCCCGCGTGGGTGTTGAACCGCGCCAGGCGCAGCGCGCCGCACGCCACGAAAAGGAACGCCCCCAGCCAGCCCAGCCGGCCGTAAGGCGAAAGCGCCCACAGGTAGGCCAAAAGCGCCGGGGCCATGCCGAAGCTCACCAGGTCGGCCAACGAGTCGTACTCCACGCCGAACCGGCTGGTGGACCGGGTGGCCCGGGCGATGCGGCCGTCCAGGTTGTCGAACAGCCCCGCCACGATCACGGCCGCCGCCGCCCGCCAGAAATGGCCTTCCAGCGAAGCGATGACCGCGTAGAAGCCGCAGAACAGGTTCAGAGTGGTCGCCAGGTTGGGGAGCAGGTAGATACCCTTGTGGTAGTCGCGTTTCTTTATGCGCCTTTTGCTCATGGCATGACCCCCAATACAGAGGTTCCTCCCTTGACCCGGTCCCCCAGGCGCACCTTTGGCTGGGCCAGCGGGGGGAGGTAGCAATCCACCCGTGAACCGAAGCAGATGAGCCCGAACCGTTGGCCGCGGGAAAGGTGGTCGCCGGGGCGGGGCCAGGAGATGATTCTCCTTGCCACCAACCCGGCCACCTGCACCACGCAGATGTCCGGCCCCTCGTCCGTGCGAATGACCAGGGCGTTTCGTTCGTTGTGCTCCGAGGCCTTGTCCAGGCTGGCGTTGATGAACCGTCCCGGGTGGTAGTGGGTTTCCAACAGGGTTCCCCCCACGGGAAACCGGTTTATGTGCACGTTGGCCACGGACATGAAGATGCTCACCTTGAGCGCGGGCCCCTCGATAAAGGGGGGGGCTTCCACCACGTCCAGGTGAACGATCCTGCCGTCCGCCGGGGCCACGATGAGCTTTTCGCCGGCGGGCACCACCCGGTCCGGGTCCCGGAAGAACAGGATGACCAGCGCGGTGACGACCAGAAACAGCACCGCGGCGGCTTCCCATTCCAAGAGGGCGAACACCAGGGTGACAAAGGCGCCGGCAAAGATGTAGGGGTAACCGGCCGACGCCACGGGAAAGGCGGTGCGAGCCGGGGTATCCGCCCAGGCGTATCGATCGGGTCGGTTTTCCATGCGCTTTTTTTGAAAGCGAAGAAAAAGAAGGGCTCCGGAGGTTTCCTTCCGGGGCCCTTGGTCACAATCCCCATTCTTGTCAGATATATAACCAGAACAACGGGGATGTCAATGATCCATTGCGTCTTGCCCCATGAAAATCCGTTGGGTTTCCGCCTCCTTGTAACCCGGGCTTAAGCCGTGGTTCCGGGAAAGGGGGCAATCCCGGGCAGGCGGGCGTCCGGGGGCCGGATGTATTCCGGGGCCAGGGCGGCCGGGTCCGCGGGCTCCCCGCGCAACAGGGCCTGTTCCCCGGCCAGGGCCAGGGTGTGGGCCCGCAGCACGTCGGCCGATGGAGGCGCGAACCACGCGTCTTTGCCCAGCCGGGCGAGGATGGCTTCCCTGAACGTCGCCGCGCCGCCGCCTATGAACAGGCAGGGCCCGGTCATGTGGGCAAGCCAGGTTTCCGGGTCCATGGCCGACGGAGGCAGGTCCCGGGCAAGGCGTCCGTCCCTGGGGGCGTAGCGCGCCGCGTACACCTGGCCGCGCCGGGCGTCTAAGGCCGCCCACACGGGCAGGGGGCCTGCCGGGGCCTGCATGGCCAGGGCGTCTAAGGTGTTCACCCCCGCCAGGGGAAGCCCCCTTGCCATGGCCAGGCCCTTGGCCACGGCCATGCCGATGCGGATACCCGTGAAGCTTCCCGGCCCCTTGGTCACGGCCAGGGCGTCCAGGTCCTCCAGGGAGCGCCCGGCCTTGGCCAGCAGCCAGTCCACGGCGGGCAGAAGCCCGCTGGAGTGGGAGCGGGGAGCCACGCCGGTCACCTCGGCCTCCAGCCGGCCGTCGTCCACCAGGGCCGCGGAAAAGCTGTCCGTGGCCGTATCCAGGGCCAGGATTCTCATGCCGTGCCCGCGGACCGCGCCCGCGCGGGCCGGCGCTTCCCGGCCGGGGCCTTGGCTTTCGCCTTTGCCGGGGCCTTTTTTTCCGGGGGCAGCAGCGCCAGGTCCAAAACCTCCTCCACCCGGGAGACTGGCACGAAGAGGAGTTTGCGCTTCACGTTCGCGGGAAGCTCGGAAAGCTCCTTCTGGTTCTTTTCCGGGATGATCACGGTCTTGATACCCGCGCGCAGGGCGCCCAGGGCCTTTTCCTTGAGCCCGCCGATGGGCAGGACCCGTCCCCTGAGGGTCACCTCGCCGGTCATGGCCGTGTCGTTCTTCAGCGGCCTTTGGGTGAGGATGGAGACCAGCGCGCACACCATGGCGATGCCGGCCGAGGGACCGTCCTTGGGGATGGCGCCCGCGGGCACGTGCACGTGGAGGTCGTGGTTGTCGAAGAACTCGGGATTCCCGCCCCATTTTTCCACGTTGGCCCGTGTCCAGGACAAGGCCGCCCGGGCGGACTCCTGCATGACCTCGCCCAGTTGGCCGGTCAAAACCAGCTCGCCCTTGCCCTGCATGGCCGTGGCTTCGACGTACAGGGGTTCGCCGCCCGCCTGGGTCCAGGCCAGGCCCGTGGCCAGGCCCACCTGGGACTCGTCCTGGTCCATTTCGGGCAAATACTTGGGAAGACCGAGGTACTTGAGCAGGACGGCCTCGGTGATGCGCTTGGGAACCGGCCTTTCCTCCGCGATCCTGCGGGAGACCTTGCGGCACAGGGCCCCGATTTCCCGCTCCAGGTTCCGCAGGCCCGCCTCGTTGGTGTACTCGGTGGCCAACTTGAAAAGGGCGGAGTCGCTGATGGCGAACTGGCCCTTTCTGAGCCCGTTTTCCTTCATCTGCCGGGGAATGAGGTGCTTCTTGGCGATGGCCACCTTTTCCTCGGTGGTGTAGCCCGCCAGCTGGATGACCTCCATGCGGTCATAGAGCGCCGCAGGGATGGTGTCCGCCATGTTGGCCGTGGTGATGAACAGCACCTTGGAAAGGTCGAAGGGCAGGTTCAGGTAATGGTCGTAAAACGCGAAGTTCTGCTCCGGGTCCAGGGCCTCCAGAAGGGCCGAGGAGGGGTCGCCGCGGAAATCCGCGCCCAGCTTGTCCACCTCGTCCATCATGAACACGGGGTTCTGCGTCCCGCACTGCTTGAGCCCCTGGATGATTCTGCCCGGAAGCGCGCCGATGTAGGTGCGGCGGTGGCCCCGGATTTCCGCCTCGTCCCGCACGCCGCCCAGGCTCATGCGGAAGAATTTCCGGTTCATGGCCCGTGCGATGGACTGGCCCAGGGAGGTCTTGCCCACGCCCGGAGGCCCCACGAAGCACAGGATGGGACCCTTCATGCCGGGGTTCAGCTTGCGCACGGCCAGGTACTCTAGGATGCGCTCCTTGACCTTGTCCAGGCCCAGGTGGTCCTCGTCCAGGATTTTCTTGGCCCTTCTCAGGTCCAGGGTCTCCTTGGTGGACTTGTTCCAGGGCACCTCCACCAGCCAGTCCAGGTAGGTGCGCACCATGGGAGCCTCCCCGGCCTCGGGGTGCATCTGCTCCAGCCGTCTCAGCTGGCGCAGGGCCTCCTTTTCCGCCTCCTTGGGCATCTTGGCCTTGCGGATCTTCTGCGAGTACTCTTCCACCTCCTGGGTCTTCTCGTCCGTTTCCCCCAGTTCCCGGTGGATGGCCCGCATCTGCTCGCGCAGGAAGTAGTCCTTCTGGCTCTTGGAGATCTCGTCCTGGACATTGGACTGAATGCGCGCCTGGACCGTGGAAAGCACAACCTCCCGGGAGAGGAGTTCGTTCACCTTGGTGAGCCGGTCCACGGGGTCGTCGATCTCCAGGAGCTCCTGGGCCTCGTGGATCTTCAGGCTCAGGTTCGACGCCACGAGGTCGGCCAGGCGGCCCGGGTGGTCGATGCCCTCCAGGATGCCGTTCACCTCCGAGGAAAGCTCGCCCCGCATGCTCAAGATGCGCTCGCAGTGCTCGCGCACGTTGCGCATGAGGGCTTCTTCCTCCACGGAAGGCTCGCCGGGCTCCGGCTCCGGGACCTTTTCCACCCTGGCCCGGTAGTAGGCCTTGTTGCGCAAAAAGGAGTTGATGCGGCCCTTGACCAGCCCCTGGACCAGGATCTTCACCCGGCCGTCGGGAAGCTTCAAGGCCCTCAAGATGGAGGCCACCACGCCGGTCTTGTAGATCTGGTCTTTTTCCGGCTCCTCCACCGCGGCGTCTTTTTGGGTGGCCAGAAAAAGGAGGCGGTCCGCGGACATGGCCGCGTCCACCGCACGCACGGATTTGTCCCTGCCCACGAACAGGGGCACGATCATGTGGGTGAACCCCACCACGTCTCGCACGGCCAGTACGGGCAGGCTGGCGGGAAGCTCGACGGAATCCTCGTCGTCTTCCAGAAGTCCTACCAGGTTATCGGTATCGGTGTGTGCCATGGATGCTCCCAAAAAAAAGGAAACCGGGCTTCCCCGGCCGCGTATTCGTCTGAAAATCAAATGGTTGGATAAAGTGGTCAGGGTAATGCTCCATTATAATGCCTGGATTGGTCCTAGCAACAACCATCTTGACATTTTTGGGCCCCGTGGGGCAAGTTGGCTGCAACCCTTTGCCAGAACGCAAGGTTATGATTTCGGACCTCCCCTTTGGCTACATCCTCTTCGCGGCGTTCGTGTTCGGGCTGATCATCGGCAGTTTCCTGAACGTTTGCATCCACCGCCTGCCCTTGTCCCAGTCCATTTCCGCCCCCAGGTCGCGATGTCCCCACTGCATGGCCACGATCTCCTGGTACGACAACATCCCCCTGGTTTCCTACGTCATCCTCCGGGGGCGGTGCAGAAGCTGCAAGGCTTGGATTTCCCTGCGCTACCCCTTGGTGGAGCTGCTTTCCGGGATTTTTGCCGTAGCCACCGTGCTCCGCTTCGGGCTCACCGCCTCGGGGCTCGGCTGCTACATGCTGGTGTGCGCGCTCATCGTCGTCACCTTCATCGACCTGGACTACCAGATCATCCCGGACGTCATCACCCTGCCGGGCGTCCTGGCGGGCTTCGGCTTTTCCTTTGTCATGGTGGACGTGTCGTGGAAGGCCTCGCTGTTGGGCATCCTGGCCGGGGGGGGCAGCCTCTTGGCCGTGGCCTGGGGATACCAGTTCTTGACGGGCAAGGACGGCATGGGGGGAGGGGACATCAAGCTCATGGCCATGCTCGGGGCGTTTCTGGGGCCCTTGGGCATCCTGTTCACCCTCATGGCCGGGGCGCTCACGGGCAGCGTCATCGGCGTGGCGCTCATGATTTTCCGCAAGGAAGATGGAAAAATGGCCGTTCCCTTCGGCCCGTTCCTTGCCATCGGCGCCATCCTGTATATTTTCTTTGGTCCCCCCCTGGTCTATTGGTACCTGGGCTTGTTTTCCCCGCCGGGGGCGTGAGGAAACACGCCCATTGGCCGGCGGCGCGCAGGGAGTGAACGATTGCTGGACCTTGAAACCGTGGGAAAGACCGCCCTTTCCGCGGCCCGGGAAGCCGGCGGCATCCTCATGGACCGCCTGGGCAAGGCCCGGGTGGTGCGTCAGAAGGGGGCCATCGACCTGGTGACCGAGGCGGACCTGGCCTCGGAAAAGGCGATCTTAGAAAGGATCACCGGGGCGTTCCCGGACCACGCCGTCCTGGCCGAGGAAAAGGGCTCCATGGCCAAGGAGAGCCCCTACACCTGGATCGTGGACCCGTTGGACGGCACCACCAACTATGCCCACCGCATTCCCCTGTTCACCATATCCATTGCCTTTGCCCGGGAGGCGGACATCCTGTTCGGCCTGGTGTACAACCCGGCCATGGACGAGCTTTTTCGGGCGGAAAAGGGCAAGGGAGCGTTTTTGAACGACGAGCCCATCACGGTTTCCGGGGTGGGCGAGCTTTCCAACAGCCTTCTGGTCACCGGGTTTCCGTACAACCTCGCCACCATGTTGGACGAGCTGGTGGAGCGGTTCGGCCGGTGCCTGGCCGCCAGCCAGGGGGTGCGCAGGCTGGGGTCTGCGGCGCTGGACCTTTGCTACGTGGCCTGCGGCCGGTTCGAGGGGTTCTGGGAACAGAACCTCCACCCCTGGGACACCGCCGCGGGCACCCTCATCGTGGAGGAGGCAGGGGGCAGGGTCACCACCTTTGACAAGGGGCCCTACACCCCGTATGAGAAGCAGATCCTGGCCACCAACGGTCGGATTCACGACATGTTGTCATCGGTTCTTACAGCGGAGGAGTGAATGCGTTCCCTGTTTTTCCACCGCATGCTGCTGAACGAGCCCATGGGTTGTTTCGGCGAGTACTCGGCCAAAAACACCATTTGTGCACAATGGTGCTCCAGGCGGCTGGAATGCTGCATCACGCAGGAGAAGGCCCTGGAGGAGCAATGGGAAGACCAGCTTGATTCCTTTGACCATCTGGGCCACGTGACCCAGTAGGCGCCACGGGCTCAGCCCGCGGGCAAAGCAAGCCTTTGGATGAGCTCCAGGTAGTGGACGGCCTGGAGCTTTTCTTTTTTCAGGGAATACACCCCTTCCGCCAGCTGGAT
>JAFDHW010000104.1 GCA_019308705.1 Deltaproteobacteria bacterium | reverse complement strand
CACCCGCCCGCCACCCTGGCCCACATGGCCGCCTTTGCCCTGTTCGGGAAGAACCCCGCGGCCCACCACCTGCTCTTGGTGGTCCTGCACATTCTGGCGGCCTGGATGCTCTTTGCCGCGCTGCGGAAGCTCACCGGCTCGACCGGCAAAAGCGCTCTGGCCGCGGCGCTGTTCGCCGTCCACCCCGTGAACGTGGAGGCCGTGGCCTGGATCGCCCAGTGCAAAACCGTGCTGGCGGGCCTGTTCTTCTTCGCCGCCGTCCACCTGTACGCCCGCTATGCCAAGAGCCTTTCTATGGGCGCCTATGTCCTTTCCCTGGGGGCCTTTCTGGTTTCCGTGTCCGCGAATCCCCTGGCCGCTGCCATGCCGTTGGCGTTTGTCGCCCTGGACTACTGGCCCCTGGGGCGGTTTGCCGCGGGCCGGGGCGCGCCGCAACGTACGGTCCGCGCCCTGCTGGCGGAAAAGCTGCCCTTTTTGGCGGTTTCCGCAGGGGTGCTCCTGTTCGCGTTGTCCCGGGGGCCGGTGTTCGGGCTGGCCCCGGCCGGGGCCGAAGGACCGGGCCTTCTCCTGAGGCTGGCCTACGCCGCCTCCCTGCCGGCCCGTTACCTCGCCACCCTGGCGTACCCCGCGGGCCTGAGCGTGTTCCATCCCTTTCCCTGGCAGGTCGGCCCTGCCACGGCCGCCGCGGGATTTCTGGTTTTCGCGGCGATCACGGTGCTGGCCGTGTGGCAGGCCGGGCGCATGCCGTTTGTCCTGGCCGGGTGGGCCTGGTTCCTGGCCGGCCTGGTTCCGGTTTCCGGGCTGTTCCAGCTAAACGCCTATCCCGCCATGGCCGACAGGTTTCTGTACATCCCCGCGGTGGGCGTGTTCCTGGCCGTGATATGGCTGGCGGCGCAAATCTTTTCCCAGGGGCGGCGGGCCGCGGCCGGAGTCGCCCTGGGCATGGCCGTGCTGGTCCTTATGGGGGGGCTGGCCGCGAACCGGACGGCAACGTGGTCGGAGAGCGAAAAGCTCTTGTCCGCGGCGGTTTCCCAAAACCCGGAAAACTACACCGCCCTGTGGCTGCTGGGGGACATGTCCGGGAAAAAGGGGGACATCGAGGCGGCCGAAAAATATTACCAGGCATCCATCACCGCCAATCCCTCCTGCGCCCCCGCCTACAAGGGCATGGGCGATATCCTAGCGGCCGGGGAAAAGTACGGCGACGCGATCGAGTGGTACGAAAAGGCGATAAAACTGGAGCCGGGCTACTGGACCGCCCTGCACAACCTGGCCGCCGCCCTGGAGCGCCGGGGAAGGCTTGCGGACGCGGCCAAGGTGTTCGAAGCCACCGCGTCCATGGCTCCCCACGATGCCATGACCTACGTGAACCTGGGCATCCTTTTGACCCGGCTGGGCCGCCTGGAGGAAGCCAAGGAGGCCTTGACGCACGCCATGGACGTCCGGCCGGACTACGCCCGGGCCTACCTGGAACTGGGCAACCTGAACGCCCTTATGGGCAACATTCCCGACGCGGCCCGGTGCTACGGCTCGGCCCTGCGGCTTGAACCGGAGCTGGAAGGGCTGCGGGAAAGCATGGCGAGAGTGCTGAAGGGCGGCGTCCCCGGGGCCGGGGGCGCGGGCAAGGACATGGACCCGCGTGTCACCAAGCTTTTGCGGGCGATGGAAAAGAACCCGGACGATCCCCGGCTGCACAACAACCTGGGGACCCTCTTCGAAAACCAAGGGCTGCTCGGCCAGGCCGAGTTCCATTACCGCCGGGCCCTGGTCCTAGACCCGGACTACGCCCTGGCGGCCAGCAACCTGGGCATGCTCCTGGCGCGCCAGGGCAACGTCTCCGAGGCCTTGGAGCTCCTGGCCCGGGCCGCGGAGCACGCCCCGGAATCCGTGGCCCCGGCTTACAACCTGGCCTGCCTCTATTCCCTGGAGAAAAACCGGGAGCAGGCGGTTTATTGGCTTGAGGAAGCCGTGCGCCGGGGGCTGGACGACAAGGGCTTGGTGGAGTCGGACCCCGACCTGGAGTGGCTGCGGAAAACCCCCGAGGCAGGCCGGATACTCGAAGCAATGCCTTGAGCCTCTTTAGCGTTGACCCATGAAAATCGCCCCTCACGGGGCCGGAGAAGAAACCGGATGCAGCGACGGACCCTGGTATGCGTGGGACTGGCCCTTTTCACCCTGGTCGTTTACGGGCAGGTGAAGGGGCATGAATTTTTGTTTTTCGAGGACCCGGCCCGCGTGGCCGCCGGCCATGGAGCGCAAGGGCTTTCCGCCGAGGGCGTGAAGGATGCGTTTGTCACCGGAAGGCCCGGTTTCTGGGGACCCCTCTCCCGGATGAGCCACATGGCGGACATCAGCCTGTTCGGCCGGACGGCTGCGGCCCACCACCTGGTGAACGCGCTCATCCACGCGGCCGCTGCCATCCTGCTGTTTCTGGCGCTTGCCGCCATGACCGGCAGGATGTGGCTTGGCGCCCTGGCCGCGGGCCTTTTCGCCGTCCACCCCATCAACGTGGAGGCCGTGGCTTGGGTGGCCCAGCGCCAGGTGCTCCTTTTGGGCTTGTTCTGGATGGCCGGGCTCTTGGCCTACGCCTGGTACGCCAAAAAGCCCTCGGCCGGCCGCTACCTAGCCGTGTGCGCGGCCCTGGCCGCGGGCCTTCTGTCCCACCCCGCCATGTCCGCCTTCCCCCTGGTCCTCCTGGTGCTGGACGCCTGGCCTCTGGGCGGGGAAACCCGCAGGAACACCCTGGGCCGATTGGCGCTGGAAAAAGTCCCCATGCTCCTCCTGGCCGCTGGAGGCGTGGCCGCCGCCCTGGCGCTGGGTGGAACCCCCGAGTCCCTGTCTCCGGGATGGGTCCGGCTGGCCTACCTGCCGGTCTCCGCGCTGTGGATTCTGGGACACCTGGTTTGGCCGGCCGGCCTGGCCGCCTATTACCCCTTTCCAGAGCAAATTCCCCTGTGGCAGCCCATCCTGTCCCTGGCGCTCCTGGCCCTGGCCGTGGCCGGAGGCGTGCTCCAGGCGGCCAAGCGTCCCGGCGTCCTGGCCGGAACCCTGTGGTTTTTGATTTCCCTGGTCCCCATGACCCTTCTGGAGGGCCGCCTGTCCCCGGCGTTCGCGGCCCGGTGGGCCTACGTGCCGGCGGCGGGGGTGTTCATCCTGTTCTCCTGGACCGTGGGCGGGGCGTTCGCCGCCCGCAAGGCGGTCAAGTCGGCCGCCGTGGCCGGGGGCGCGCTCCTGGCGGTTCTGGCCGCGGCATCCTTTTCCCAGGCCGGGTACTGGAAGAACGACGTCACCCTGCTCGAACACGCCATAGAGGTCACCGGGCCGAATTACCTGGCCGAGATCACCCTGGCCAACGCCCTGGCCGCACGGGGCGAACACGAAAAGGCCCGGAAGCACTTTGACGGGGCCATCGCCATCCGGCCGGATTCCCCCGAGGCCTACAACGACCGCGGGGCCTCCCTGCTCAACCAGGGCAACACCGCCGCCGCGGCCGAGGATTTTGAAAGGGCCGCGTCCCTGAAGCCGGGATTTGTCCCCGCCCTGTACAATCTGGGCCTGGCCCTGTTCCGGGAGCAGGAGTGCGAACGGGCCATTCCCGTGCTTGAGAAGGTGGTGGAAAAGGACCCGGCCCACGCCGGGGCCCACGGGCTTCTGGGCATGTGCCTGGGCCGGACCGGCCGCCTGGAGGAGGCCATTCGGCACGAAGAATTGGCCCTGGCCGCGGACCCGGACCGGTTCACCAGCCTGCAGAACCTGGGGGACATCCACTTCGTGCGGGGCGAGTTGGACAAGGCCCGGGAATACTACGAACGAGCCCTTTCCGTGTACGACAAGGTGCCCAGCGTGCACTACGAGCTGGGCCGGGTCTTGAAGCGCCAGGAAAAGTGGGAAGAGGCCATCCGGCACCTGGAGGCCGCCGTCGCCCTGGCCCCGGAGCGCAAGTACTCCTTTGCCCATTTCGAGCTGGGCGAAATCCTGGAAAAGCAGGGCCGCACCGCCGAAGCCCGCGAGTGCTACGCCCAGGCCCTGGCCTCGGACCCGGGGTTCGAAAAGGCCCAACAGGCCCTGAAGAGGCTTATGGACCAGCGCCTGGCCGATGCCGTGGCCCGCATGGAGAAGGAAGTGCAAAAGGACCCGGACAACCCCGTGTACCTGAACCGGCTGGGCAACCTGTACAAGAACCAGGGCGAGCTGGACAAGGCCATGGAGATGTACCAGAAGGCCCTGTCCCTGGCGCCGGAGTCCGCCGCGGTGCTCAACAACGTGGGCCACGTGCACATGACCCGGGGGGAATACGGCCGGGCCGAGGAGGCCTTTGCCCGGGCCATGGCCGCCCAGCCCGGTCTCATCCCCGCATACTACAACATGGCCTGCCTCCATTCCCTGCGGGGGGACCAGGCCCTTGCCGCCGAGTGGCTGGAAAAGGCCGCGGCAAGGGGATTCGCCCAATGGGACCTGGTGGAGGCCGACGAGGATCTGAAGGCCCTGCGCGACTCCCCTGTGTATGAGGACCTTCGGCGGCGGATGGAAAACCCCGCTTCCTGAAAAGGAGGCTTCTGGCACAAACCTGCTGTCCGCCGGCCCGCGGGCCGCGGGTCCGGTTTTTCGCCGCCGGAGAAGGACCTGTTCCCGGGCTACCCATCCTTTCCCCCGTGTGATATCTTTGGTACGTATCCCTGGGATTTTTCACCGAAATCTTCTCTTTTGGCGCATTGCCCATGAATCCCGTCCGTGCCGGGTCTTCCCTGGTCAGGTCCTTGCCCGGAAGCCGCCTGGGCCCCGTGCTGCTGGTCCTTCTGGCCTGCGGCCTGTACTGGCCGGTGGTTTCCTTCGGGTTCGTGGACATGGACGACCTCCAGCTCGTGGCGGCCAATCCCTTGCTGGCCCATCCTTCCCCGGGCGGCATCCTGGGCTCGTTTTACGTCACGTCCTATTACCCCGTGCGCATGGCCTCCGTGGCCCTGGACAGGCTGGTGTGGGGCGCGGGGCCCATGGGCTTCCATCTCATCAACGGGCTTTTGCACCTGGCCAACGCCCTTCTGCTTTACGCCCTGGCCCGGCGGATGGCCCTGCGGTTCGGCTCCGCTCCCGGCCCCGCCCGGGCCCAGGCCTTCTGGGCGGGCGCGCTGTTCGCCCTGCATCCCGCGGCCGCCGCCACCATGGCCTGGATCCCCGGCCGGGAGGAGGTCTTGGCCCTGTTCTTCCTGCTTCTCATGCTCCTGGCCCTGGAACGCCGCCTGCGGGAAGAGGCGGCGGCCTGGCCCCTTGCCGCCGCCTGGGCCGCGGGCTTGGCCGCCTGCCTGTCCGGCGCGCTGGGGGCCGTGGCCCCTGTCCTGGCCCTGGCGTTTCTGCGGGCGGAAAACCGGCCGGAACCGTGGATGCGGGACCTGGCGCGGGTCGCGCCCCTTGTGCTGGCCGCCGCCGCGGTCCTGGGGCTGAAGGTTTTGTCCCGGGTCGTCCTGGAGCCGGACGCCGGCCAAGGGCTTTTCTCCTACCTGGCCATGGCCGCGGACCGGCTGCCGGACCCCGCCGCATGGGAGGGAACCCTCACCCGTGGGGAAGGCGGCCTGCTTGGCCGCTTTGCCTTGTTTTTCGGCCTGTTCGGATTCAACTTCCTGCACATGGCCTTTGTGCTGACCATTCCCGCCGTGTTTCCCCCGGCCTTCGACCCCTGGCCGGTCTGGGTCCCCCTGGGTATCGCGGCCGCGGCCTTTTTCGCCTGGCATCTTTCAAGGCGCAGGCAAGACCCCGTGGCCTGGCTGGCCCTGGCGTGGCTGGCCGCCGGGCTGCTGCCCGCCTCCAACCTGTTTTCGAACCATATCCTCCGGGCCGAGCGGTATTTATACATCCCCCTGGCCGGGCTGGCCCTGGCGGTTGCGCGGTCCGCGTTTTCGGGAGGCCCTTCCGGGGCCAACAAAGCGTCCGGGCTTCTCCCGGTCCTGGCCCTGGCCCTGGCCCTGGCCTCGGCCTTTTCCCTTGGCGCGTGGAAAAGCGGCGTCGCCCTGTGGGAGCATCACCTCGCGGTCTACCCGGACAATCCCGTGGCCCACCACTACCTGGGCCAGCAGCTCATGGAGCGGGGGAAAACCAAGGAGGCGCTCTTTCACCACGCCAGGTCCTTTTCGCTGCACCAGGGGTTTCACCCCCTGTTCGGCAAACTTTTGGACCACCTCATGGGGCTGGGGAAACTGGACCAGGCCGAATCCTACGCCAGGCTGGGCATGCACATGCACCCGGACGACCCGCGGTGGGCCAACAACCTGGCTTACGTGCTGGTGGAAAAAGGCGAGGAGGCCGAGGCCTTTTCGCTTTTCGCCCAGGCGGCGGAACGGCCCGCGGCCAACCCCACCGTGCATTTGAACATGGCGGTGCTGCTTTTGCGGGCGGGAGACCATGAACAGGCCCGCCGCCACCTGGAGCGGGCCCGGGCCATGGACCCGCACCTTCCCGGGCTCGCGCAGGTTGAAAGGCTTCTGGTCCAGGGGGACCAAAAGGACCCCGGCCGCGGGGAAAGGGGGCGGCCGTGAAACCGGAGACCGCGGCATACGCCCGGAAGGCCGGGCTGCTTCTGCTTCTTGCCGCCCTGCCCCTGGCGGTCTTCGCCCAGACGGCCTCCTTCGGGTTCGTGAACTACGACGACGTGAAGACCCTGGTCGACAGCGCGCTCACCACCGGCCTGACGCGCCAGAACGTCGCCGCCATTTTTACCCACTACACGTTTGACGTGTTCTACCCGGTGACCACCTTGAGCTACGCGGTGGACCGGGAGCTGTGGGGGCTTTCACCCGGGGCGTTCCACGCGGTGAACCTATTCCTGCACCTGGCCAACGTGCTTCTGGTGTTTCTGCTTGCCCGCACCGCGGTGCGCGAGGCGGGGGCCAAGGAATCCTCCTTCGCCGCCGGCCTGTTTGCCGGGGCGCTTTTCGCCGTCCACCCGGCCGCGGCCCAGCCCGTGGCCTGGCTGCCCGGCCGGGAGGAACTCCTCATGCTTTTCTTCGCCCTGGCGGCGCTCCATTTGCACATCCGGGCGCTCAAGGGCGGCCCCGCCTCCGCGGCCCTGCACCTTTTGGCCTCGGCCGCGGCCTTCCTGGCGGCCCTGTCCCAGGTGGCCATGGCTTTCCTGCCCGTGGGGGCGGCGCTCTACCAGGTTCTCATCGCGGGAAGGAGGCGCGCGGGGAGGATCCTTGTTTCCACTTCCGGCCTGTGGGCGGCGGCCGGCACGGCGGTGTTTCTGCGCGTGCTCTCCTGGCTCACCTACAGCGAGGACACCTCGGCCCTGCTGTATCCGCACCTGCCCACGGCCCTGGCGAACCTTCCCGCCATCCTGGGGAGCGTGGGCCAAGGCGGCGGAAGCGGCCTTTTCCACAAGCTGGCCCTCCTGGTCCCCAAGTGGCTCTTTACCGTGCAGGACGGCCTGTTTCCCTGGTTCTTCCGGGCGCTGGACGTGCCGGACAAGCATCTGCTTTTTGATCCCCTGCGTGTCGTCTCCGGGGTCCTCGCCCTGGGGGGCTTGGCCGCGCTGGGGTATTTTTTCCGCAGGGACCGTGCCTTTTTGTTCGGGCTTTTGTGGTTCGTCCTGGCCCTTTTCCCGGCCGCGGCCCTGGCCAAGGGCCCCCTTCCG
>JAFDHW010000103.1 GCA_019308705.1 Deltaproteobacteria bacterium | reverse complement strand
GGAACAGACGCGCAAGGAACTGCCCATCGCGCCGCTTTCCGACGAGCTTTTGGGCCCGCGCACCAGGCGCATCATGGAAAGCGCCCAGGACCTGGGTTATGCCTGGGAAAAGCTGGACAAGTACCTGTACCAGGACAAGTGCAAGGCCTCGTGCGACCGGTGTTTTCTGGGGTGCCCGCGCGGGGCCAAGTGGAGCGCTCGCATGTACGTGGACGAGGCGGTGGCGAACGGGGCCACCCTGATCACCCGGGCCAAGGTGAGGCGGGTGCTCCGGGAAAACGGCAAGGCCGTGGGCGTGGTGTACACCAAGTGGGGCTTTGATCACCGGGCCTACGCCTCCAAGGTGGTGCTGGCCGCCGGCGGCATCGGCACGCCGGTGATTTTGCGCAAGTCCGGTGTGCCGCGGGCGGGCTACGACTTCTTCTTTGATCCGTTGATCGCCGTATTCGGGTCGTCCAGGGAGCTCTTTCCCAGGGGCGAGGTGCCCATGGCCGCGGGACTGCACCTGGCGGACGAGGAATACATGATGACGGACATGACCGTGCATCACTCCCTGTTCGAGGGCTTTTCCGCCCAGGTGGGGAGGGTGGACCGCATGTTTTCCCACAAGAACACCATGGGCATCATGGTGAAGGTCAAGGACAGCCTGGGAGGAAAGCTCACGGACCGGGGCGGGGTGCGAAAGCGGCTTTCCCGCGCCGACAAGAAGAAGCTCGATTCCGGGTACCAGCGGGCCAAGAAGATTTTGAAAAACGCCGGGGCCAGGCACATCTACAAGTCCTGGTACATCGCCGCCCACCCGGGCGGCACGGCCAAGGTGGGCGAGGTGGTGGACACGGAGTTGAAGACCGGCATCGACAATCTGTACGTGTGCGACTGTTCCGTGATCCCCGGCGCCTGGGGCCTGCCCCCCACCCTGACGTTGATCGCCCTGGGCAAACGACTGGCCGCCCGGCTGGCCCGGCAGGCGGGCAAGGCCGGAACCGCGGCCGCATAGGGACCCTAAATGCCCAAGATCGTGGACCACGAACAGTACCGCGAGGAGCTTCTGGAGAAATGTTTCCATCTTTTCTCGGAAAAGGGGTTCTCCAAGGTGACCATGCGGGAGATCGCCAAGGAGGCGGGCATCTCCACGGGCGCGATGTACCATTACTTTCCCAGCAAGCACGCCATCCTGGAGCAGATGTTCTTGTACGTGGCCCAGCGGGACGTGGCCGAGGCCTCGGCCAGGACCTCGGTTTCCGGCTCCTTTGAGCACCGGCTGGAACTGTTCTTCGAGTTCTTCCTGGAGCGCCAATCCAACTTCCAGCGCATGCTTCTTTTGTCCATCGATTTCATCCGCAACTACGACTCCGAGGATTCCGAGCGCCTGGTGGCCCAGTGGGCCACCTATTACATCCAGAGCATGCAGCTTTATCTGGAGATCCCCGAGGCCATCGCCATGACCATCGGCATCTACCTGAATGGCCTGGTGTACCAGACCAAGCTGTGCCCCAGCCTGGTGCCGGTGGAAGAACAGGTGGCGCTTTTCCGGGACATGCTCACGAGCTATTTGTTGACCCACAATGACCCCAAAAACCGGGTGTGCAAGATGTGCCCCTTCATGGGCGACCACCCCCAGGCACAAGCGACCGTCAGAAAAGGCGAAAAGGGCGATTCTTGACGGCCATTTGTTCATTCACCGTTTGACGCCGGAGGTTTGAATGCAAGCCGACCAAGGCCAAAAGCCCGATACCAATGGCGAAGCCCTGGAAGAATTTTTCGCGGAGTTGGTCAATACCCGGCAGTTCAAGTCCCTGACCGGGGCGCTGGTTCCCCACCTGTTGCGCATGTGGGCCGGGAAGAGCGACTGGCGCAAAAGGCTTTTGAGGCCCCTGGAACGGAGCTTCATAAAGGCCCTGGAAGCCGACGAGGCGGAAGAGCAGGCCGCCGGGCGCTGGAAACAGGCGGACATGGCCGGGCTGATCATCGAGCGCCTGCCCGTTCTGGTGAACACCGGCGCGGTCACCGCGTCCGAGCTGTCCTCCGCGTTGAAGGACCTTCCCGAGCCTGAGCGCGAGGCGCTTTTGGCCAACATCCTGGAGGACGCGGACTGGGGGTTTCCCGCCCGGCTGGCCACGGTGGTCCTGTCCGTGATGAACGGCATCCGCGAAAAGAATCCGACCTTTTTCGCGGACCGGCTGGCCCCGGCGGTGGAGGCCATAGTGGCGGGGCTGGACTTCGGCGAGCTGGAGGAGGCGGTCCAGCGCGCCCGGCCCGAGGCCGAGGCCCTGGTGGACGTGTTCAACGAGGCGCTGTTCAAGTACCCGGCCAAGGTCGTGTGCATGGCGGGGCTTTTGCCCGCCGTCATGAACCTTTTGTCCTCCTGCCTGACGCGGCTGCTCGCGCCGGTCAACGAGATGAGCCCGGAGCTGGCCACCGAGATCCTCCTTTCCCTGCTGAGGGAGGTGGACGGCAAGGCCATGGCCCGCCTGGTGAACGAGACCGCCGAGGCGGCGCGAAAGATCCATACCGGAAGCTCGCTGTTGGGCCCGCCGGGCCTGCCCGAGTTCACCGCCACCCTTTCCAGGAAGCTCGTGGAGATAGGCCGGGACATCGACCCCAAGCTCTTGTGGAAAGCCCGCCAGGCCAAGGCCGAGGTGGAGGAGGCCTGGCTGTTCGCCCGGTCCGAGCTCTTCCGCGACCGGCCGGAGATGTTAAAGGCCCGCCTGGCCGAGACCCCCAAGATAAGGAACGCGAAACTCCGCGCCAAGCGCACCGACGTTTCCTTGTTGGAGGAACTGGCCGATGCGGACCTGGCCGAGGCCGTGGCCGAAGGCGTGGTGGCCATCGACGCCCAGGAAGTGGCGGAAACTCTGAACCTGTGGTGTGCGGTGCTGAACCGGGCCCGCGAGGAGCGGCCGGATTTCTTCCGCAACATGCTTTTGCACTTCGCCAATTCCGCGGACACCGACGAGATGCGGCAGACCCTGAAGTGGATGGGCGAGGACCTGGCCGAGGCGGCGCGGCCGGTGGCCCGGGCCCTGTTGCCCGAGGTGCTCAAGACCGTGGCGGACTGGCTGTCCCCGGAGGACGACGAACACGAACCCGCGGTGGCCGATTCCCTGGCCGCCTGGCGCGAGCTTCTTTCCCGGGAGGAAAGCGAATGAACGACATCCTGGTTACTGCCGCCACCCGGGTGGGCAACCCCGCGGTGGACGAGTGGAAGGCCGAGGGCAAGGGCATCATCGGCCACGTGTGCTCCCACGTTCCCGAGGAGATCATCACCGCGGCGGGGCTCTTTCCCTATCGCCTGAGGGGCATCGAAACCCAGTCCACCTCCATCGGCGATACCTACTTCGGGCCGTTTATCTGCTCCTGCCCCAAGGCCATCCTGGAAAACGCGGGCCGGGGCAAGTATTCCTTTCTGGATGGCGCGATCATGGTCCAGGCGTGTGATTCCATGCGCAGGCTGGACGAGTGCTGGAGAAAGGCCGGGGAGGACTATCCCGGCATCGTGCCGCCCTTTTTCCACTACATGGGCGTGCCCCACAAGGTCACGGACTACGCCATCGACTGGTTCGTGGAGGAGTTGGAAAAGTTCGCCGCGGCCCTGGAGGCGCAGTTCGGCGGCAAGGTCACCAGCGAGGCGCTGGCGGAAGCCGTGTCCCTGCACAACGAAACCCGCCGGCTGCTGATCCGGCTGGAGGAAATGCGGGCCATGGACAACCCGCCCCTTTCCGGCGAGGAGGCCATGACCCTGATCCTGGCCGGCACAGCCATGCCCAAGAGCGTGTACAACCCGCTTCTGGCCGAGGAGCTGGACGCGGTTTCCGGCAGGGACGGCGGCCACGGGGGCAAAATACGCATCCTTTTGGCCGGGTCCGTGGTGGACGACCTGGCCATGTTCCGCACCATCGAGGCCGAGGGCGCGGTGGTGGTGGCCGACACGGTGTGCTTCGGATCCCGGGACTACGACGGCCTGGTGGAGGAGGAAAATCCCTCCTTCAAAAGCCTGGCCAGGCGGTACCTGAACGAGCAGTTTTGCCCCCGGATGTTTGGATATTACCAGAAGCGGCTGGACGTGCTGAAAAAGAAGATCGCCGACGCCAACGTGGACGGGGTGATTCTCCAGAACATCCGGTTCTGCGACCTCCACGGGTCGGAGAACGGCTTGTTCGAGCGCGACCTGGAGGCTATGGGCATCCCTTGCCTGCGGGTGGAGCGGGAATACGGCCCCCTGGGCGACGAGGGCCGGGTGCGGATGCGGGTGTCCGCCTTTTTGGAGCGCATCGCCCAGGCCGCCTGAAACCACCGTGCAAAAAGGCCACGCGCGGCTGGCGGAGGACCTGGCGGCCTTTCCGCTTCGTGCAATCCCGGCCTTGGCCAAAGGAGAATCGAAAATTTCCACCAGCCCTGAACAGGAAAACGAGACCCGGAAAATTTCCGGCGACGGAAGATGTTCAGGCGGCCTTCTCAACCGTTTACGAGGTGAATGAACCATGCGTGCGGCATTGTCCGAGTACAACTACGACTGGACCCTGTATGCGATGTTTTCCACCGCGGCCAACACCCTGAACGGGTCGCGGAAGGAATACGAGCGCATGCTGCCCCGGGTGTCCACCTTCCGGGGGATCATCGAGCCGGTCATGGCCACCGGTGAGCCCGGCAAGCTCTTTCTCCAGGGTATGGGCGAGTACCTGCGGCGGGTGGTGAACGCCCACCAGGAAGGCAAGAAGCTCTGTCTCACCACCTTCTGCCAGGCTCCGGCGCTGTTCTGGGCCATGGACATCGTGCCCATCCTCCTGGAGCCCATGACCGTGGCCGGCACCCTTGTCCACAAGGGCGGCACTTCCGAGTTCATGGACTACTGCGTGGAAAAGGGGTTCACCGAAACCTCCTGCTCCTCCCAGCGGGGCGCCTTGGGCGCCTACCTGTGCGGCCTGGCCGAACCCCCGGACATGGTGGTCATCGACACCCCGGGCATCTGCGACACCAACGCCAACTCGTTCTCCTTTTTTGCGGCCCACGAGAACATCCCCTTCTACCAGCTGAACTATCCGCCGGAACTCACCGCGGACCGGTCCCGCGAGTACCACCGCAAGGACTACAGAAACCTCATCGCCTTCCTGGAGGAACAGACCGGCAAAAAGCTCGACCCGCAAAGGCTTGCCGGGGTCATCGCGGAAATGGAGAAGCAGGACCGGCTCATCTGCGACATCCAGGACCTCCAGCGCGTGGTGCCCAGCCCCGTGCCCATCATCTACAACTTTTTCATCTACGCCCTGCGTTTCACCATGGGCGGCCGGAAGGAGGCCACGGACATGCTGGCGGCCATGTTGGAGTGCGCCATGGACAACGCGGCCAACGGCCGGTCCGGGTTCCTTTCCGGCGAGGAGCGCGCCCGGGGGCTTTTCGTGTACATCGACCACTACAGCATGAACCTGCCCCTGTGGATGTTTTTGGAAGAGAAGGGCATCACCCACCTGGGGGGCATCCTGGACCGGTTCTACCAGGCCCGCGCCCCTTACGCCGGTGACGCAGGCTACTCCCTTTCCATGGACTCCCTGGATGCAATGATCGACACCCTGGCGGACGCCAACAGCCGGCTTCCCATGGTCAAGCAGATCCGGGGTCCCTATGACGCCCGGGACATGTGGCTGGAGGAGGCCCTTTCCCTGGCGAAGCTCTACAACGCGGACTTCGCCGTGTATTCGGGCACCCCGGGGTGCAGAAACACCTGGGGCATGGTCAAGCTCCTGGCCCGGGACCTGGAAAAGGCGGGTATTCCCACCCTGGTGCTCAATTCCGACGCGTTCGACGACCGGGTGGAATCCTGGTCCAACACCAAGCACCGCATCGAGGAATTTCTGGAGGTAAGGAGGATCGCCGGATGATAACAGCGGGATGCGACGTGGGGTCTTTGACCTCCAAGGCGGTGGTCCTGAAAGGGAACCGCATTTTGGGCTCGGCGGTGATCCGCTCCCGGACCCGCCCGGAGGCCGCGGCCCGGCAGGTTTTTGACGAGGCCCTGGCCGCCGCGGGAATCGAGGAAGCCGACGTGGCCTGTTGCCTGGGCACGGGCTACGGCATGAAGAAGATCCCCTTTGTGTCGGGCACCAAGAGCGAGATCGCCTGCCACGCGGCCGGGGCCCGGTTCCTCGCGCCCTCGGCCATGACGGTCATCGACATCGGCGGCCAGGACTGTAAGGCCACCCGCATGGACAAAGAGGGCAACGTGGAGCGGTTTCTGGCCAACGACAAGTGCGCCGCGGGCACGGGCCGGTTCTTGGAAGTCATGGCCAAGATCCTGGACGTGACCCTGGACGAGCTGGGGGCTCTTTCCAAAAAGGCGCGCGCCCCGGTGACCCTGGCGTCCACCTGCACGGTGTGGGCCCAGGCGGACGTGATCCAGTACCTGAATTCCGGCGAAACCGTCCAGGACGTGGGCGCGGGGGTGAACAACGCCATGGCCGCCCGGGTGGCCACCCTGGCCAACTCCGTGGGCATGGCCCCGGACGTATGCATGACCGGCGGCGTGGCCAAGAACCAGGGCGTGGTAAGGGCCCTGGAAAAGCTTTTGTCCATCCGCATCGTCATCCCCAGGAAGGCGGACCCGCAGCTTGCCGGGGCCATCGGCGCGGCCATCCTGGCCCGCAAGGCGGCGGAAGGAAAGGGAGCGTAAGATGATCGTGCTCGGAGTGGACGTGGGCTCGCTCACCGCCAAGGCGGTGCTCATGAAGGACGGAAAGATCGAGGCGTCCGCCGTCACCCGCGCCTCGGCAAATCCCAGGCAGTCCGCCCAAAAGGTCCTGGACCTTTTGTTCGAACAGACGAATATCAAGCCTGCCGACGTGGTTTTTTCCGTGGGCACGGGCTACGGCAGGAAACAGATTCCCAACGTTTCCCTCACGGAATCGGAAATCGCCTGCCACGGCAGGGGCGCCATCTGGGCCAACCCCGACGTGCGCACGGTGGTGGACATCGGCGGCCAGGACGCCAAGGCGCTGCGCATGGACGAGGCCGGCAACGTGGTGCGCTATTCCTACAACGACAAGTGCGCTTCGGGCACGGGCCGGTTTCTGGAAGTCATGGCGGACGCCCTGGACGTGGGTCTGGAAGACCTGGGAGCGCTGTCGCAGAAGGCGGAGAAGACCGTCCGCATCTCCAACCAGTGCGTGGTGTTCGCGGAAACCGAGGTCATCACCTTGGTCAACGACGGGGCCGAACCCGCGGACATCGTCCGGGGCCTGCACCAGGCCCTGGCCGGACGCGTGGCCGCCCTGGCCAAGAGCGTGGGCGTGGAAGAAAAGGTCGCTTTCACCGGCGGCGTGGCCAAAAACATGGGCGTGGCCGCCGCCCTGGCCGAAGCCCTGGCCGTTGAACTCACCCCCCTGGACTCCCTGGACCCCCAACTCTGCGGAGCCATAGGCGCCGCGCTGCTGGCGCAGGAGAAGGCAAAGGCGTAAAAAGGAGCAGAAGGAGAGCGCATTCTCCTGTACGCCGACCGGACGAATCAAGCGCCCTGGATAGCGTCTTGCCCGGATTATTCATGAGCAATTTTGCCCGAGATCGAATTTTTCTTTATTTTCAATCCGTTGGAGCTGTTTTTTGGGTCTTGCGCCAAAGACAGTCTGATTATTTGAGGA
>JAFDHW010000102.1 GCA_019308705.1 Deltaproteobacteria bacterium | reverse complement strand
ATTCCTCCAATAATCAGACCGTCTTTGGCGCAAGACCCGAAAAACAGCTCCAACGGATTGACAATAACGAAAAATTCGATCTCGGGCAAAATTGCTCATGAATAATCCGGGCTAAAATTTGGATCGACGGCCGCACTATAAGAAACCGCCCGGAAAAATTCAACGTGCAAGTTCCGGTTTTGAGCCGTCGGCCCGGACGGCGGAAAGCGGGAAAGATTCCTGCGGTTGACCGGTTCCGCGGCGGGCGGGCACGATTGACAGGCCCTTTGGGAATATTATATGCTTTTTACGGCTCGTGTTTGTCTGTTTGTCCCGAAGGGTTCGCCGCGGTGCATGCTGCGGATATGTATACCCAATTCGCCCATTGGGATTTTTGGGGGGCCCCGCTAATGGTGCAGAAAATCTGGGGAACCCTGCTCGCGGCCATGGGCGTGCTCCTCATCCTGCGGGTGCCTGAGGTGACCTCCCAGATCGCGCGGAACAGCGGGTGGTCGCAAGGGACCCTTCTTTTTGCCCGGATTTCCCTGTACCTTGTGGGGATCATCCTCCTGGGGGGTGGGATCCGCAAGCTGGCGGGCCGGGGAAACCGCTCCTTTCCGCCCGGCGATGGCGGCGATAGGGAGCCGGATTCCTGACCTCTGCACGCTGCGAACGCGTAAGACCTTGCCAAGACGGGCCGCGCCCAGAGCCCGGTTCATGAAGGAAAAACCACACAGAGCCCTTAAGGCATCGAGGGGATCACCATGGCGGTCGTAGATATTACCAAGAAGCCCACCAGCGGAAACACGGAAGTCACCTCGCTAAAGACGCTGGCCGATTACCGCAAGCGCCTCCAGGACATCGCCAACCGCATCCACGCCGCCTCCAACCTGGACGAGATCCTGATCGACCTCAAAAAGGACATCACCCAGGCCTTCGGGGTGGAGCGGGTGACCATCTACGCGGTGGACGGCGTGAACAGGGAATTGGTTTCCCGGTACAAGTCCGGCACGGAGATCGGCGAAATCCGGGTGCCCATCAACAACACCAGCATTGCGGGGTTCGCGGCCAGCAAGCAGAAGATGATCAATCTGAAAAACGTCTACGACGACAAAGAGCTTGCCGCCGTGGACAAAAACCTGAAGTTCGACAAGAGCTGGGACCAGAAGACCGGGTTCACCACCAAGCAGGTCCTGGCCGGCCCCATTACTTTCAAAACGTTCCTTTTGGGCGCCATCCAGCTCATCAACCGGGTTGACGGCAAGTCTTTCAGCCGGGACGACGAGGTGGCGGTGAGCGAACTGGCCCAGACCTTGGGCATCGCCCTGTACAACCAGCGCCGCATGAAAAAGGCGCCGCCGTCGAAATTCGACTACCTGTTGAACAACAACATCATCACCGCCAAGGAACTCGACAAGGCCGTGGCAGAGGCCCGGCAGGCCAAGGAGACCGTGGAGACCGTCCTCATCAAGGACTACAAGGTCCCGAAGAAGGACTGCCTGATGTCCCTGTCCAAGTTCTACAAGAAGCCCTACGAGGAATACTCCGACGCCACGCCCATTCCCGGCGAGCTGCTCCAGGGCCTGAAGGTGCCCTTCATGAAGAACAACATCTGGGTGCCTTTGCGCGAGGAGGACGGGCAGGTGGTCATCGCCATCGACAATCCCAACGACATCCAGCGCATCGACCTGGTAAAGACCCTGTTCCCCGGCCGGGATCTGGTCTTCCACGTGGCGCTGAAGGAGGACATTTTAGCCTTCATCAAGCTTTTCACCACCGACGAGAAAGAGCTGGGCTCCATCGACGAGATCCTGGGCCAGCTCCAGGTGGAAGAAGACGAGGTGGAAGAGGAGATGTCCCGCGTTGGCGAGGAGGACAGCGCGGTGGTCCAGCTGGTGAACAAGATCATCCTGGACGCCTACGCCAGAAACGCCTCGGACATCCACATCGAACCCTATCCCGGCAAGGAGAACACCAGGGTCCGCATCCGGGTGGACGGCGCGTGCACGGTCTACCAGACCATCCCCTACCAGTACAGGAACGCGGTGGTCTCCCGTATCAAGATCATGTCGGACCTCGACATCGCCGAGCGCCGGAAGCCCCAGGACGGCAAGATCAAGTTCAAGAAATACGGCGGCAAGGACATCGAGCTTCGCGTGGCCACCATCCCCACCCAGGGCGGGATGGAAGACGTGGTCATGCGTATCCTGGCCGCCGGCGAGCCCATCCCCTTAGACAAGATGGGCTTCACCAAGGAAAACTACGAAAACTTCGTGTCCTGCATCACCAAGCCCTACGGCATCTGCTTTGTGTGCGGCCCCACGGGTTCCGGTAAAACCACCACCCTGCATTCCGCCCTGGGCTACATCAACAAGGTGGAAACCAAGATCTGGACCGCGGAGGACCCGGTGGAAATCACCCAGGCGGGCCTGAGGCAGGTCCAGGTGCAACCCAAGATCGGGTTTGACTTTGCCGCGGCCATGCGCGCCTTCCTCCGCGCGGACCCCGACGTCATCATGGTCGGCGAGATGCGGGACAAGGAAACCACCCACATCGGCATCGAGGCGTCCCTGACCGGCCACTTGGTGTTCTCCACCCTGCACACCAACTCCGCGCCCGAGTCCATTACCCGTCTTCTGGACATGGGTATGGATCCCTTCAATTTTGCGGACGCCATCCTTTGCATCCTTGCCCAGCGCCTCGGCCGCACCCTGTGCAGCGACTGCAAGGAAGAGTTTCACCCCACCCAGGAGCAATATGACGAGCTGCTCCGGGAATACGGCAGTGACGGCGCCGGCGGCAAGGAGCGGTTCATGAAGTTCGTGGGGGTGGAGTACACCGACGACCTGAAGCTGTACAAACCCGTGGGCTGCGACCGCTGCAACCAGACGGGTTACCGCGGCCGGATGGGCCTGCACGAACTGCTCATGGGCACCGACGAGATGAAGAGGCTCATCCAGATCCAGGCCAAGATGGAGGACCTGCGCACCCAGGCCATCAACGACGGCATGACCACCCTGAAGCAGGACGGCATCGGCAAGATTTTCGGCGGCAGGCTGGACCTGCTCCAGGTGCGCAAGGTCTGCATCAAGTAGACCGGCCGCCATACCCGAAAACCAAAAGCTCCCCGGTCCGCCGGGGGGCTTTTTTATGGGGGGAATCCTTGGCTCAGAGAACCGCGCGCCAGCCTCCGGCAAGCCGCCTTAGAATCCTGGCCGCGGAGGGCAGGTCCTCCGCCTGGGAGAGCATGGCCCCGGCGGACCTGAGGAGGTTGCCCGGGGCAAGCCTCGTTCTGTTCCGCAGGGAAAGAAGCTCCCGGGCGGTCATGTCCTTGGGAAGGAACACCGGCACCTGCTGGGACCGGCGCGGCGGGTTGTCCTGGTTTACCAGGCCCGCTTCCTTGGCCAGGCCGTAAAGCCCGGTGCCGGGATAGGGGTAGGGAAAGAAGATTTCCGTGACCGGGCTTTTCAGGTTTTTGGCCAGGCGCAGGGTGGCCTGCACGTCGCGGCGGGTCTCCCAGGGAAATCCCACCAGGAAATAGGCCAGGGTCACGATCCCCTGGCTGCGGCAGTTCTCCACGGCGGCAAAGGCCGCGGAGGGATCAAGGGCCTTTTTGCTTTGCTCAAGTGTGCGGGCGGACCCGCTCTCCACCCCCACGCTCACCCCCCAGCACCCTGCCCGGGAAAGGGCGGCCGCCACGTCCGCGTCCAGCCCGTCCGCCCGTGCCGCGCACACGAAGCGGATGCCCGCAGCCTTCCGGCAAAGCTCCTCGCACAGCCCAAGCGTCCATTCCCTGGGGGAAGCCAGGTCTTCGGCGCGGAGGAAGAAGTTTTCCACGCCGAACCGCGCCCGGCACTCCTGGATCTCTTCGGCCACGGTCCGGGGCGAGCGGAGGCGGAACCGGTTTCCGGAAACCGCCGGCGCCAGGCAGAAAGCGCATTGGCGCGGGCATCCCCTGGATGCCGTGACCGTGGCCATGGGCCTGCCCGTGTCCGGGCTGGGGTAGTTTCCCTGGTGCACCAGGGCGCGGGCGGGAAAGGGGAGGCCGTCTATGTCCGAAACCAGGCCGGGGTCCGGGCCGCGGACCAGGGAATCCCCGTTGCGCCATACAACCCCCGGCGACCCGGCGGGGTCCTCCAGGTCCAGGGACCCAAGCACTTGGTCTGTTTCGCCGAAAAGCACGCCGTCGAGTCCGGGAAAGCGTTCCAGCAGCCTTGCGGCGTCTACGAAGGCCATCTGCCCGCCCCGCGCGGCAATCCTGGCGGCGGGGACCGCCGCCTTTATACCTTTTATCCACGCGAGATCCTCGTTGTGCCCGGGAAAGGTGGTGGAGAGGATGATCAAGTCCGGGGCAAAGTCCGCCACGGCGCGGAGAGTCCTTTTGCGGGACCACATGGAAGCCTCCGGATGGAGGATGGCGCATTCCGCGCCCCGCTGCTGCAGAACCGCTGCGCCGGCCATCTCCTCCACGGGCTCCCGGAAGGAAAACAGGCTTCCGCGGCGGATGTAGGCCTGGCAACGGTCCTCGTAGACGTAGGGCCCCGGGAGAAGGAACAGGATCCTGGAAAAGCGCCGGGGTGAGTGGGTCATGGCGTCCCCGGGTTTCCGGCTGCCTGCCCGCCGCGCTCAACCAGGAACCGTCGCCGCAGGTAGGGGCCGGCGGCCGGCACGGATGCGGCGATGGCCAAGGAATGTTTGCGCATGGATGCGTGCATGGGGGAAGAAATCATCCGTTTTGGATTCAAGGGATTATACGGCTCCGCCGAATCGCCGGTCAAGGTTGGCGGGCCGCCCACAATTTTGGATAAGCACCTCCGGGTGGGCAGGGGCGCGCCTTTCGCCGCACGCCCCCGGGTATTTTGGAGCCAGGTTCGGAAAAACCGCCGGGGTGTCTCTGGGAGTCGCCTTCCTGCCCGGGCAATTTGACAACACCTTCGGCTGTGATAAGCTTGCCCGGTTTGCTTCCCTGTCCGAAACTTCCCATCGGAGAGAAAGGCCCATGAATTTCTGGCGGGTGCCTCTGGACGCCCACGAGGTGGACGTGCCCAGGGGTGAGGTTCACATCCTGGAAGAACGGTGCAAGGGCTGCGGCTACTGCATCGAGTTCTGCCCCAAGCACGTGTTGGGCGTTTCCAAGAAGTTCAACGCAAAAGGGTACCATCCGCCCCAGGTGGTCAAGCCCGAGGAGTGTGTCAACTGCCATTATTGCGAGGTCATCTGCCCGGAATTCGCCATTTTTTCCGTTCCCGTCGAGGAAGAGGAACAGGACGCGCGGGGCGGTGACCTGAGCGCCTGACCGTTGGCGGTCGTGAAAGGGAGTCCATGGAACCGGCGGTTCTGACCGGAGAACATTACATGACCGGGGACGAGGCCTGCGCCGAGGGCGCACTGGCCGCGGGGTGCACCTTTTTCGGGGGATATCCCATCACCCCGGCTACGGAGATAGCCGAGCGCATGGCCGCCCGCCTGCCCAGGGTGGGGGGCACCTTCATCCAGATGGAGGACGAAATCGCGGCCATGGCCGCGGTGGTGGGGGCCTCCTGCGCCGGGGCCAGGAGCATGTCCGCCACTTCCGGGCCGGGGTTTTCCCTGATGATGGAGAACCTGGGGTTGGCCGTGGTTATGGAAACCCCCTGCGTGCTGGTGAACGTGCAGCGGGCCGGGCCTTCCACGGGCCTGCCCACCATGGGAGCCCAGGGAGACATGATGCAGGCCCGGTGGGGCTCCCACGGCCACTACGAGATCATCGCCCTAGCCCCGTCCTCGGCCCAGGAGGTCTTTTATCAGACCATCCTGGCCTTCAACCTGGCGGAGAAGTACCGCACGCCCGTCCTGGTCATGACCGATGAGGTTGTGGGCCACTTGAGCGAGCGGGTGGTGATCCCGGACGCGAGGGAGATCCAGACCGTGTACCGGCCCAGGGCCAAGGGAAGGAAGGACCGGTACAAGCCCTTTGAACCCGGTGAACGGGGCGTTCCGCCCATGGCCATCGCGGGGGAGGGCTTTGCCGTGCACATGACCGGGCTCACCCATGACGAGCGCGGCTATCCGGTCATGAGCGTGGAGTGCCAGGAACAGATGGTCACGCACCTGGTGGGCAAGATCCGGAACAACCTGGACGACATCCTGATGACGGAGTCCTACCGCCTGGAGGACGCCGAGGTGGTGCTGGTGTCCTACGGGGTTTCCGCCCGCACAGCCCTGGCCACGGTGGATGAGGCGAGGGAGCGGGGCATCAAGGCGGGCATGCTCAAGCTGGTGACCGTGTGGCCCTTTCCCGAGGACGAAATCCGCCGCCTGGCCCAAAGGGTGAAAGGGTTTGTCACCGTGGAGCTGAACCTGGGCCAGATCCACCTGGAGGTGCAGCGGGCTGCCGGAGGCAGGGTGCCCGCGGTTCTGGCCGGCCATTGCGGGGGAACCCTCATTTCTCCGGACCAGGTCCTAGACGCCATCGAACAGCATTTTTCCCTTTCCAGGGCATGAGCCATGAAAACCAGCCAGGCGCAAAGCCATCCCCTTGATCCTCTTTTGCGGACGGACCGGATTCCCCACATCTGGTGCCCGGGCTGCGGCATCGGCACGGCGTTCGCCACGTGCTTGAACGCCATGAAGGACTCGGGCATCGACCTTGTCCAGACCGCCATGGTTTCGGGCATCGGATGTTCCGGCCGCGGCGCGGGCTACGTGAAGCTGGACTCCTACCACACCACCCATGGACGGGCCATCCCCTTTGCCACGGGGCTGAAGCTGGCCAACCCGAAGTTGAACGTGGTGGTGTTCTCCGGCGACGGCGACCTTTTGGCCATCGGCGGAAACCATTTCATCCACGCGGCCAGAAGGAACATGGATATTACGGTGGTGTGCGTGAACAACTTCAATTACGGCATGACCGGCGGCCAGGTGGCCGCCACCACGCCGCATTTGGCAAAGACCACCACCACGCCCGTGGGAAACCCGGAAAACCCGTTCAACGCGCCGCTTCTGGCGTATGCGTCCGGGGCGACCTACGTGGCCCGGTGGACCATCCTCCACGCCCGGGACCTGACGGAATCCATCACCGAGGCGCTTTTGCACCCGGGCTTTTCCTTTGTGGAGGTACTGTCTCCCTGCCCGGTGAACTACGGCCGCAGGAACCGCATCAAGCCCATGGACATGCTGAAGATCTTCCGGGAAAAGACGATCATCCGAAACGACGCCCGCCCCACGGAGCTGGACCTGGATTTTGACAAGGGCATCGTGCTGGGCAAGTTCGTCCACGACACGGATCGCCCCTCCTGCGTGGAACTGTACGACAAGACCTGCCGGCCGCAGGAAAGATAGAAGGACCCGACCATGAGCCAAAAGGGCCAGGCAAAGGAAATCATCATCACTGGGTTCGGCGGCCAGGGCATCGTGCTGGCCGGACGCATCCTGGGCCGCGCCGCCAGCCTGGGGGACCACAAGGAAAGCACCCTGGTGCAGTCCTACGGCCCGGAGTCCCGCGGCGGGGCGTGTTCCGCCCAGGTGATCATCTCCGACGAGACCATCCATTATCCCTACGTGCGCAGGCCGCACATCCTGGCGGCCATGTCCCAGGCCGGGTTCGACAAGTTCAAGGACACGCTCACCGACGACGGGTACCTGCTCATTGACCAGGACCTGGTGAACCCGGAGGGGGTGGACCGCGACGTCTTCGCCATCCCCGCCACCCGGCTGGCCGAGGAGCTTGGCCGCAAGA
>JAFDHW010000101.1 GCA_019308705.1 Deltaproteobacteria bacterium | reverse complement strand
GCAGCTATCGCGTGAATCGGGCTCGCCGGAAGGGTGAAAAATTTCGCCGATGTCAGCATTCCTCAAAGAAACAGCGTGCATTTTTCAAGGACCCTTCCATTGGCACTTAACCTGATTAAATCCGTATAACTATTTTATTCGGCGAAATTTTTCATGAATGATTCGGGCTAGTAGCCGTTTGGGAGGGTCCAGGGCGGGGTCCACCCGCCGAAGATCCGCTCAAGCTCCATGGCCACGGCGATGGTTTCGTGGTCCGCGCCGGGCCGGCCCACCACCTGCACGCCCAGGGGCACGCCGGTGCGCGTCACGCCCAGGGGCACCTGGGTGGCGGGGAAGCCCATGACGTTGATGATGGCCGTGTAAGTGAAGTGGTCCACCTTGACCAGGGGCAGGTGGTGGGGCGGGGCCGGGCAGGAGTAAGAGGGGTACAGGATCACCCCGTCGTCGCCGAGGATCTCCAAAAGGTCCTCCCGCAGATGTTCGCCTTCCCGGATGAACTTTTCCACGGGCAGGGGCAGCTTTTCCAGCAGGGAGAGGATGATGGCGGGCAGGGTGTGGGGCGAACGGCCCACGGCCCACCGGGCAAGGAGCAGGAGCGGGTGGGTGAGCGCGCCCCCGGTGAGCATGTGGTGGAAAGGCGTCTGGTCCGCGTTCATGAGCATGGACGACCAGATGAAGAACGAATTTTTCAGCCTGGGGACCCTTGCCCGCCGCACCCGGCAGCCTTCCGCCGCCAGGGCCCGGACCACGGCCTCCTGGGCCTCCGCCAGCCGGGGGTCCACCCGCACGGCCCCGTTTCCTGGAATGCTGGTGACCGTAAGGTCCGCCACCCGCACGCCGGCCGGGTCTCCCAGGGGCATTTCCTTGCACTGGGGGTCCTTGCCGTCCGGCCCGGCCAGCACGCGCAGAAGGGGCATGAGATCCTCCGCCCGGCGGCATAAGGGACCGGTGGTGGTGTAATAGGAAAGCTCGTTTTCCGGCTCCGGGATCTGGCCCGTGTTGGGTACCAACCCGCCCGTGGGCTTGTGGCCGAACACGCCGTTGAAGAAGGCGGGCATGCGGATGGACCCGCCCACGTCCGACCCCAGGCCGAATGGCGAGGCCCCGGACCCGATGACGCTGCCCTCGCCGCCCGAGGAACCCCCCGCAATGCGGCGGCGGTCGTAGGCGTTGTTGGTCACGCCGTAGACCTTGTTGGACGACTCCATCCACATGCACAGTTCGCTGGTGTTGGTGAGCCCCAGGGGAACGGCTCCGGACTTCTTGAGCCGTGTCACGGTGGGCGCGTCTTGGGCGGCCCTTATGGGCTTGCGGCTGACCATGCCCGAGGTGTTGGGCAGCCCCGCGAAGGCGAAGCTCTCCTTGATGGTGCAGGGCACCCCATGGAACGGGCCGCAGGCCTCGGGGCCGTTTTCGGCCAAGAACTCGTCGGCCAGCCGGGCCTCCTCCATGGCCTGTTCGTACCGGGGCACCACCACGGCGTTTAACCGGGGATTGGAGTGGACAAGCCGGTCTATGTGCGCGGCCACGGCGTCTTGGCTGGAAATGACGCTTTCGGCGATGAGCCGCGCCATCCGGGTGGCAGACATGGTGAGCAGGTTCATGGTTCAAGCCTTTCTATCCGTGTCGGCCCGGTTCGCCACGTGGGGGACGGCGCGCCAGTCCAGGCCAAGGAGCCCGGCGGCCTCCCGGTCCACGGCATAGGGGTCGTCCCCGGCCAAAAGCAGGTTGGGCGGCGGATCGAGGGTCGCGCCTCCCAGGTGGTATTCCGCCAGGCCCACGGTGGCGTCCATGACCGTGAAATCCGGCAGCCGGTACGCATTCAGGTCCATGACCGATTCTTGCATGGGCTGGTGGAAAACGGCCTTTCGCCAGAACCCGCCCCGGCCGGAGTAATGGCTCGCCGGGGCCAGGCCCATCATGTTCTTCAGGGTGCCGGTCATCGCCGCCAGGGAGTGGGCCTTCAGCACGGGCGCGGAAATGAGGAACGCCTCTATGGCGATTTCGGGCAGGACCATTTCCGGAAACACCTTGCGCGACGGGTCGGCCAGGGTGACGGTGGGCTCGCAGTCCAGGTCCACCAGCTCCACGCCGGCCTGCTTGGCCATTTGCACGTAGCCCAGCCGGTCGAACACCTCCATGGTGGTAAGCGAAGGCTCGCCCGTGCCCTCGGCCACCACCACCCGGGCGGCGGGACACGCCGCGCGCACGTACTCCACGATGGCGGCGCACAGTTCCGGCGGCGTGGTCACGGGAAAGGGCGTGGCGTTCACCAAGTTGGGCTTGACCATCACCAGGGATTGGCCGGAGAGAAGCCTCTCCGCCCCGGCCCGGTCCATGGCCAGGGGCACGGACTCCGCGTAGCTGGTGAAGGAAACAGATGCGCAGCCCATGTTCACCCGCCTGCTCCGGCCGCGCGGGAGAGCTTCCGGTGCCGCGCCATAAGGTAGAGGGGAAGGGCAAAGGCAACGGACGCGACGAGGGCGGCGGCCACGAAGATGTCCACGGAGATGCTGGCCGCCGCGGGGTTGGCAAAGGCCCCCCTGGCGAACTGGGCCATGTCCATGCCCGCGGCAAGGGCCTTGATGTTGAAGGCCCAGGGCAAAAGCAGCCCGGCCACGGCCAGGGCGCCGTACACGTAGACCATCCAGGGAGGGCCGGGGCTTTCCGGCCGGGGAGCCGGGCTTCTGCCGGAAGGTTTTTTCCTTTTCCCGCTCATTGGTCCCTCCAGGGCTCGTGGTTCCGGTACAGGGCCAGGCGCCCCTTCATGGCGCCCACGTGCTCGGGCGCGGCATACGCCCGGTCACGGGTCGAGGCCATGAGCAGGGCCTTTTGCTGGGTCTCGACCGCTTCCTCGAACCTTCCCGCCTCGGCCAGGGCCGCGGCCAGGGTGTCCAGGTACGCGAAGTGGGGTTTTATGTCCACCGCCCGCTTCGCCATGCGCACGGCTTCCTCGCCGTTTCTCAGGGCCGGGTCCGGGCAGGCGGCGTAGATCCAGGCCAGGTTGTTGTACACGCGCGGAAGCCGGTCGTCCAGGGCCAGGGCCTTGTGATACCGGTCCAGGGCCCCGGCGTAGTCCTTTTGGGCGTAGAGGAGCTGGCCCATGAACAGGAGGGTTTCCGGGTCCTCCGGGTTCGCGGAAAGCGCCTGGTCCAGGCTTTGCATGGCCTTTTCCGGGTCCCCGGCCAGGGCCAGGGCCCGGCCTTGCATCTTCAGGGCCTCGGGGTTGCCGGGGTGCTCCTTGAGCACGGTTCGGTACTGGTCCAGCGCACCCACCATGTCGCCGGTGACCGCCAGGGAGTCCCCCAGGGAGAGCCGGGCCTGCACGTGGCCGGGGGCGATGTTCAGGGCGCGGGAAAAATCCTGCATGGCGCGGTCGTGGCGTCCCATGAGGGCGTAGGCCATGCCGCGGTTGTGCAGGGCGTCGGCAAAGTCCGGCGCCAGGGCCAGCGCCTGAGTGGCGTCCTGGACCGCGCCGGGCAGGTCCCCTGAAAAGCGGCGGGCGAGCGCGCGGTTGTGGAAGGCCCATGGGTCGCCCGGGGAAAGGCGCACCGCCTTGTCCGCGTCCCGCAAGGCTTCTTTCACCCGGCCCCGCCCGAGCAGGATGGAGGAGCGGTTCACGTAGGCCGCGGCAAAGTCCGGGTCCAGCGCCAGCGTGCGTTCGTAGTCCGCCAGCGCCTGATCCGTGTTGCCCTTTTCTCCGTAGGCCGTGCCCCGGTTGTAGAAGGCAGGGGCGAAGTTGGGCCTCGCCTTGAGCGCCCGGGTGTAGTCCGCAACCGCCTGCTCGTAGTCGCCCGCGCTTTCCGCCAGGGCCGCGCGGTTGAACCAGGCGTCCGCCAGCCCGGGATCAAGCGCAAGGGCCTGGTCGATATCCTTCAAGGCCCCTTCCCTGTCGCCGGTTGCCATGCGCGCCAAGGCCCGGTTGGACCACGCGGGCGCGAAATCCGGCGCCTGGAGGATGAGCCGGTCGTAAAAGGAGAGCGCTGCCTTGAGGTCGCCCTGCTCGTAGGCCTTGTTGGCCTGCACATACAGTTTTTTGGCTTGGGGCGGAAGGTCCCGGACGTTCGTGAGGCCGCAGCCGGACAAGGCCAGGCCCAGGGCGAGCAGGGCCGTGGCGGGCCAGAAGAGGGCTTTCCGTGGGGGAAAGGGCGTTCGCAGGGCTTGGCCTCCTGTGGGCGGGGAACAGGGTTTGCCGGGGAAACGGGCCGGGAAAAGTTGTACCACGCGCATGGTTTGGTTTTCAACCATGCCGGACCGGAAGCCCCGGAAAGCCCGGTTTGACAGGCGTCCACCCCTGCGTTACCTTCGCTTGCCATCTTCCCGTTATCGTTGGAAAGAGAAACAGCCGCCAGTGGGCGGATTTTTGTTTTGGAGCAGGGGATCATGACACAGGACGGCGCCATAGCGGACGTGGCCCTCCGTCTTTCCCGGCGGCGGGAGCCCCTTTCGTGCGCAGGGCTTTCCGGGTCCCAGAGGGCCTATTTCCTGGCCCGGCTGTTCGAGCAGGCAAGGCGGAGCTTTCTGGTGGTCACGCCCACGGAAAAGGAAGCAGAACTCCTGGCGCGCGATCTGGAGTTCTTCCTTTCCGCGGGCAGGCCGGAAAACGAGGAATCCCCGCCGGTCCTCCCGTTCCCGCCGTACCATATCCTTCCCTTCAAGCACATGCGCTACCACGGCGAAACCGCCAGCCTGCGCCTGGAGGCGCTCTACCGCCTGAGCCAGGCCGGAGCGCAGTCGCCGGTTGTCGCCGTGGCCTGCGCCGCCGCGGCCATGGTCCGCACCATTCCCCGGCCCGTGCTGACCAACAGCGTGGACCTGGTCATGGCCGGCGAGGAGCTGGACCGGGACTTGTTCCTTTCGCGGCTTGCCGCCATGGGCTATTCCTCCACCCTGGTGGTGGAGGAGCCGGGCGAGTTCTGTGTGCGCGGCGGCATCGTGGACGTGTACGCCGCGCCCAATCCGGACCCGGTGCGCCTGGAGCTCGACGGCGAAAAGGTGATTTCCATCCGCTCCTTTTCTCCGGCCACCCAGCGCACCATCCGCAAGCTGGACGAGGCCGTGATCTTGCCCGCCACCGAGGCGGTGGTGGCCGAAGGCGGACTCACCGACCTGGTGCACCGCCTCCGGGAACGCGCCCTGGGCCAGGGCCTGCCCATCGCACGGGTGCGGGAGATGGTGGAGCAGATAAAGAGCGAGGGCCGGCTCACGGGCCTGGAGTCCTACCTGCCCCTGGTGTACGGACAGTGCGGCGGGCTTCTGGACTACCTCCCGCCTTCCTCCCTGCTGGTGCTGGTGGAGCCCGCCCAGGTACGCTCCACCATGGAGGAGACCGCCGAGCGCCTGGCCGTCAACGCCAGGGAGGCTGCCGAGGCCGGCCGCCTGGTGCTTCCGCCCCACGAGACCCACCAGACCGCCGACGAGTTCTTCCAATCCGCCCAGGCCCTGAACCCCCTGGAGCTTTCCGCCTTGGGCGGCACGGAGCCCGCGGCGGACACATCCTCCTGCTGGTTTTCCGTGCAGGGCAACGCCGCCCTGGCCCACACCCTGTCCGCCCGGCGGAACCGGGAGCAGCCCATGGCCTCCCTGGTGCAGTGGGCCGCCGACCGCAGGGCCGAGGGGTGCGCCCCTGTGCTGGTATGCAAAAACCGTACGCAGGCCGAACGGCTGTGGTCGCTCCTTTTGCCCTACGGCCTGGACATGGAGCGCGGCTGGCCCGGGCAGGGCGGTAACGGGCGCGACCTGTACGTGATGATAGGCCGGCTTTCCGGCGGGTTCGTGTGGCCCGCCCAGGGCCTGGCCGTCGCCACGGAGGCCGAAATCTTCGGTGGCCGGGGCCGCAAGGCCCCCGCGCCCTCCAAGCCCCGGCCCAGAACCGAACTTCTGAACCTTTCCGAGCTGCGCCAGGGCGATTACGTGGTGCACGAGGAGCACGGGGTGGCGCGCTACGACGGCCTGGCCAAGATGGAAGCCGGCGGCGTGGCCGGGGATTTCCTGCTTCTGGCGTTCAAGGACGGGGACCGGCTGTACGTGCCCGTGGACCGCATCCACCTGGTGCAGAAGTACCGGGGCGTGGAGGGCCGCGCGCCGGCCCTGGACCGCCTGGGCGGCAAGACCTGGGAGCAGGTGAAAAAACGGGTCAAGCGGTCCGTGGAAAAGATCGCGGGAGAGTTGTTGAAGCTCTACGCGGAGCGCAAGGTGCGGCGGGGATACCCCTTTTCCCCGGCAGACAGCTTTTTCAAGGAGTTCGAGGCCGGGTTCGAGTACGAGGAGACGCCGGACCAGATGCGCACCATCGCCGAGGTGCTGGAGGACATGGAGCGCGACACGCCCATGGACCGGCTGGTGTGCGGCGACGTGGGCTACGGCAAGACCGAGGTGGCCCTGCGCGCGAGCTTCAAGGCCGTGTCCGACGGCAAGCAGGTGGCCTTCATCGCGCCCACCACCATCCTCACGGAGCAACATTTTAAGACCTTTTGCTCCCGGTTCGCGAACTATCCCGTGCGGGTGGAGTGCTTAAACCGCTTCCGGTCCCCGGCCGAGCAGAAGCGTATCGTAAAGGGCCTGGCCGACGGGTCCGTGGACATCGTGGTGGGTACCCACCGGCTGCTGCAAAAGGACATCCGCTTCAAGGACCTGCAGCTGGTCATCGTGGACGAGGAGCACCGCTTCGGGGTCAAGCACAAAGAACAGTTGAAAAAGCTTCGGTCCACCGTGGATTTCCTGGCCTTGACCGCCACGCCCATCCCCCGGACCCTGCACATGTCCTTGACCGGCATCCGGGACATCTCCGTGATCAACACCCCGCCGGAGCACAGAAGGCCCATCACCACCTACGTGTGCGCGCCGGACAGGGGCATCATCAAGGAGGCCGTGGAAAGGGAGCTTTCCCGCGGGGGGCAGGTGTTCTACGTGCACAACCGGGTCCAGAGCATCCACCGGGTTGCCGACACGGTGGCGGAGCTGGTCCCCGAGGCCCGTGTGGCCGTGGCCCACGGCCAGATGGCCGAGGACCGGCTGGAAAAGGTCATGGTCAAGTTCGTGGACCAGGAGGTGGACGTTCTGGTGTGCACCACCATCATCGAGTCCGGCCTGGACATTCCCGCGGCCAACACCATCCTCATCGACCGGGCGGACACCTTCGGCCTGGCCCAGATGTACCAGCTCCGCGGCCGGGTGGGCCGGGGCGACGAGCAGGCCTACGCGTATCTTTTCATCCCGGACGAGGCGGCCTTGACCACCGACGCCACCAAGAGGCTCAAGGTGCTCATGGAGCACTCGGATTTGGGCGCGGGGTTCCAGATCGCCATGAGCGACCTCACCATCCGGGGAGGGGGCACCATCCTGGGGTCGGCCCAGTCCGGCCACGTGGCCGCCGTGGGCTATGAGATGTATTTGAAGCTCATGGAAAGCGCCGTGGCCGAACTCAAGGGCGAGGACCACCGCCCGCCGCCGGAGCCGGAGATCAACGTGGACTTTCCCGCCTTCTTCCCCGAGTCCTACATCCCGGACGTGGACCAGCGGCTCGCCGCTTACCGCCGCCTGGCGCGCATGGAAGAGCCCAGGGAGGTGGGGGCTTTCAAGGAGGAGATCACCGACCGGTTCGGCCGCCTGCCCGGGGAAGCCACCGGGCTTCTGTACAAGATCATGCTTCGCACCAGCGGGCGGGCATACGCAAGCTGGACCTGGCCGGGCAGATGCTGCTTCTGGCCGCCAGCCCCGAGCACCAGGCAAGGCCCGAGGCCGTGGCCGGCCTGGTGGGGGAGAACCACGGCGTTTTCTTCCTCACCCCGGAGGGGGTGTTGAAAGTCCGGCTGCCCAAGGAGGGCATCAAGCCCCGCGTGCTCTACGCCAAAAACGTATTGAAAGACCTGGCGGCGCGTGTTAATCAATAAAATTCCCTATTCGCGGGGCCTTAGGGCCCGCCAGGGGAGGAAAGCCATGCCGGACCCGCGCCTTGGCGGCAAGGTTTTGGCGGCCGCTTTTTTGTTCATCCTGCTCGCGTCCTGCTTCCAGCAGCCGCAGGACGCAGGGGTGCTCATCCAGGTGGGCCGGACCACGGTGACCGTGGGAGAGTTCGAATCCCGCTTCACCCTGTCCCAGTTGGGGGGCGACCCCGATGACATGGCCGACATGCAGGCGCGGCAACGGGCCAGGGAGGAGTTTCTGGCCCATGCCGTGGAGCAGGCGCTGGTGCTGGAGCACGCCCGGATACAGGGCATCGCCCTCGAACCCGCGGCCGTGGACCAGGCGTTGGCCGGGTTTTTCCGGGGATACCCCCAAGAGGAACTCGACCGCTTCTTTGCCGAGGGCGGGGTCAACCGGGCCGCATGGCGGAGGGATTTTGAGGACCGCCTCCTGGTCCAGGAGGTCATCCGCAAAGAGGTCCTGTCCAAGGTGGACGTGTCCGGCGAAGCGGTGAAAGACGCCCTCCGGTCCATGGAATCATACGATCCCTTTGCCCCGCCGGCCGAGCAGGAAGCCCGGTGGGAGGCCGCCCGCAGGCTGTTGATCCGCAAAAAGGCCCAGGCGGCCTATACCCTCTGGCTGGCCGGGCTCAAAAAACGCTACCCCGTCGTCATCCACAGGGAGCTGTTACCATGATTCGAACCCTCTCTTTCGCACGGCCGCTTCCGGCGGCGTTGGCCGTTGTTTTCCTGTTTTGCCTTTCCGCCGCGCCTGCGTCCGCCGAGCTGGTGGACCGGGTGGTGGCCATCGTCAACAGCGAGGTGGTCACCCTCTCCGAGTTGAACGACCTCCTCGGCCCGGTGTCTAAGGGCATAAGGAGTTCCGAGTACCCGGACGAGGTGAAGGAGAAGATGATCTATTCCATCCGGGAGGAAATCCTCGCCGGCATGGTGGAGGACGAGCTGGCCCGGCAGGAGGCCAAGCGGCAGGGCATCACCATAAACGACGCCGCGGTGGACGCGGCCATCGAGGAGATGAAAAAGGCGCGGCAGATCACCGACGAAGACCTGCGAAAAGGCCTGGAGGCCGAAGGCCTTTCCTGGGAGGAATACCGGGAGCACATAAGGAACCAACTGTTGAGAAACCGCTTGGTGGGCCGCGAGGTGAACTCCAAGATCGTGGTCACCGAGGAGGAGATCCAGGACTACTACGCGTCTCACCCCGAGGAGTTTGGGGCCAAGCGGCTGGTGCATTTGCGCACCATTTCCCGCCGGACTTACGCCGGCATGACCCCCGGCGAAAAGGACCGTATCCGCGAGGAACTCGAGCAGGCCAGAAAGCTCCTTTCCGGGGGCGCGCCCTTCGAGGAAGTGGAGCGGCGGTATTCCGACACGCCGGGAAAGGGCGACCTGGGATTCTCCCGGGTGGGCGAGCTCTCCCCCGAGGTGGCCCAGGCCGTGGCCGGCATGGAGCCCGGGGATTATTCCGATGTGCTCGAGACCGGGCGCGGGTTCATGGTGGTCCAGCTGGTGGAGGAAAACGCCATGGACCCCAAGCCGTTGGAAGAGGTCCGCACGGAGATCGAGAAGAAGCTGTACCGGCAGGTGGTGGACGAGAGGTACAAAGACTGGATGGCCTCCCTGAAAAAACACTCCTACATCAAGATCATCCGTTGACCAAAGAAACCAACGACAGTCAGGCCGCGGAACAGGCCAAGAGCCTGCCCGGACCCGGCCGGATATTGAAGGCCAGGCGAAACGAACTCGGCATGACCGTGGAGGATGTGGCCCGCGCAACCCGCCTCACCAACCGGACCGTGCTCCTCCTGGAGGCCGACCACTACGACGGGATGCCCGCGCCGGTGTACGTGAAGGGGTTCATCCGCTCCTACGCCGAACTGGTGGGCTTGAACGAGGACGAACTGGTGAGGCGGTTCGAGGAAACCCGGCGGGCCTCCGTCTCCGGCCCGGAGCCGGGCTTCAGGTTCCCTTCCAGGAAAAGGACCTCCACCATCCTCATCCTGGTCCTGGCGGTGGCCCTGCTTTTTTGGATCGTCCTGCTCCTGGTCTCCCCCACGGGCGAGGAACCGGAGCCTTCGAACCTTTCGCCCGTGGGCAATGGGTACGTCCCGCCGGACCGGGGTGCGGCCGAGCCCCACGAGATGGTCCTGGAGGTCCTGGCCGCGGAGCCCACCTGGATCAAGGTGGAGACCGACGGCGCCAAGCCCGTGCATTACCGCCTGGAGAAAGGGCAAAAGCTTGTCCTTCGCGCGCGCGCGCGTTTCAACCTTCTGGTGGGCGACGCCGAGGCCGTGGCCCTCCTGTTAAACGGCGAGCACTACCCGGTCCCCGAGTCTCCGGGCAAAACCGTCAACATCCGCATTCCCGAAAGGTAATCCCATGGTGGGAGACCGCACCAAGCTTTTGGTAGACACCACCAGGAGGCTTCTGCGCCGCGGGGCGGACCTGCACTTGAGAAAGATGGTGAACAGGGCCCATGCGGCGGACCTTTCCGTGGTCTTCCACGCCCTGACGCCCCAGGACCAGAAGAAACTCTTCTCCATGATCGAAGATCCGGCGGCCAAGGGCCACCTGCTCTCGGACATGGACGAGGACGCGCTCTTCCGCACCATCGAGGACTTGAGCCCGGAACAGCTGGTGGACATCCTGGAAACCATGCCCACCGACGACGTGGCCGACCTCCTGGGCCGCCTCCCCCACGAGCAGACCGAAGAGATCTTAAAGCGCATGAACAAGAAGGGGTCCGCGGAGGTCGAGGACCTTTTGCGCTACGGGGACCAGACCGCCGGCGGCATCATGGTGCCGGACTTCGTGGCCGTGAAGGAGGACGCCACGGCCCGCCAGGCCATCGAAAGCCTGCAGAAGGAATACAAGGACGTGGAGATGCCCTTTTACCTCTACGTCGTCGACGAGTACGACCGGCTGGTGGGAGTGAGTTCCCTGCGCCAGTTGGTGCTGGTTCCGCCGGACACGCCGGTGCGGGAATTCATGACCCGGGACGTGCTTTCCGTGCGCACGGACATGGACCAGGAAGAGGTGGCCAAGATCGTGGCCCGTTACGACATCCTGGCCGTGCCCGTGGTGGACGAGAACAACCGGCTGGTGGGCATCGTCACTGTGGACGACGTGTTGGACATCATCCGCGAGGAGGCCACCGAGGACTTCCTGAAAATGGCCGGCGTGGGCGAGGAATACGTGGAGACCCAGTCCGTGGTAAGGTCCACCCGCATCCGGCTGCCCTGGCTGTTCGCCTCCTGCATGGGCGGCATCGTGGCCTTTTTCGTCATTTCCGGGTTCGAGTCCACCCTGGAGAGGGTGGCGTACCTGGCGGCGTTCATCCCGGTCATCATGGGCATGGGCGGAAACATCGGCATCCAGTCCTCCACCATCGTGGTGCGGGGCTTGGCCACGGGCCGCATCCACCTGGCGGACCTTTCCCGGGTGGTGGGCAAGGAACTGGCCGTGGGTATGATCCTGGGCATCGTCTACGGGTGCCTGGTGGGCCTGGTGGCCGGGCTGGCCCTGCCGGGCTGGCAGCTTGCCGCGGCCGTGGGCCTGGGCGTGTTTTCGGCCATGACCGTAGCGGCGCTGGTGGGCTCCATGTTCCCCCTTGTTTTTTTCCGCATCAGCATCGACCCCGCGGTGGCCACGGGCCCTTTTGTCACCACTTCCGTTGATATTTTGAGCGTGTTCTTCTATTTCGAGATAGCCACCCTGTTCCTGGAGCTGTGACCCATGGCCGGGCCGAGCCAGCGGGCCTTTGTGCTGCGCCTCGTTCCCTACGGGGAAAACGACCTGGTGGTCACGCTCCTTTCCCGGGAACAGGGGCTTTTTCCGGTCATGGCCAAGTCCGCCAAGAAGAGCCGGAAGCGGTTTGGCGGGGCCCTGGAGCTGTTTTCCCTGGTGAACGCGGTGGCGTCTTCGCCAAGGGGCGGCCGGGGCGGCATGGGGCTTTTGAACGAGGCCTCCGCCGAGCGGGTGTACGAGGGCGTCCGTGGAAACGTGGTCAAGACCGCGTTCGCCTCCTGCTGGGCCGAGGTGGCCTGCCTGCGGGTGGAGGAAGGGCAGGGCGGCGAGCTTTTCCCGCTTTTCGAGCATTGCCTGAACGCCCTGGACCGGAGCCGCCTTTCCGGCGCGGACGTGCACCTGCTCTTTTTGGTGCGGTTTTTCGCGGCCATGGGGCTTCTGCCCCGCTTGGACGCGTGCGCCAAGTGCGAAAAGCCCCTTGCCCCGGGCGGGACGGTGCGGTTTTTTCCGGCCAAGGGGGGCATGGTGTGCGCGGCCTGCGCCGGGCGGGGGGGCATGGCCTGCCATCCGGGAACGGTCAAGCAGCTTGCCTGGGCCGCCAGGGGAGACCTGGCCACGGCCGGCAGGATCCGGTTTTCCTCCCAGGCGGCCGAGGAGGGCCGGCGCATGCTGGAGAGGTTCCTCGCGTTTCACCTGGAGGTGGAGTTGAAAAGCCTCCGGTTTCTGGAAGACATCTTGAAGCAAGGGCAAACGGCTTGACCATGGAACCCACGGTGGCCCAAGCCCTCGAGGCCGGGCCGGTCTTGGTTTCCGCTCCTTGCCGGGTGGACATGGGCGGCACCCTGGACCTGCCCGCGTTCCATTACCCCCTGCGGGCAACGGCCCCGGTGACGGTGAACCTGGCCCTGGACCTGCGCACCCGGGTGCGGCTGGATCCCTGGGACCAGGGCAGGGTGCGCGTACGGTCCCGGGGGTTCGAGGACGCGGAGTTTAACGCGGGCGCGGCCCCCTACAACCACCCCCTGGGCATGGTCTTCGCCATCTGCGACTACTTCAGCGCCTCCGGCGTGTCCGTGGAGGTAAAGAGCGCCTCCCCTCCGAGAAGCGCCCTGGGCGGGTCCTCCGCGGCCGCGGTGGCCGTGGTGGGGGCATTCGCCGAGGCCCTGGCCCGCATCGGCAGGCCCTCGCCCGGGCCCCGGGCCGTGGTGCAGATCGCCCACGCGGTGGAGTCCGCGGTGGCGGGCGTGGTGTGCGGGTACCAGGACCAACTGGCCGCGGCCTTCGGCGGGGTCAACGCCTGGGCCTGGCCCGCGGACCCGGAGACCGGGCCCTTTGTGAAAAAGACCCTGCTCTCCGGCGCGGACGCGGAGGAGCTTTCCCGGAGGATTCTGGTGGCTTACGGAGGCGCGCCCCACGAGTCCGTGGACATCAACGGCCAGTGGGTCCGGGGCTTCCTTTCCGGGGAAACCCGGGACCAGTGGGCCAAGATCGCCCGCATATCCCGCAAGTTCGCCAAGGCCCTGGAGAACAGGGATTGGGGCAGGGCCGCCGAACTCATGAACCGGGAAATGGACATCCGCCGCGAAATGACTCCCCACGTGCTGGACGAGGTCTGCGGCAGGCTGGTGGACGCGGCCGGGAACGCGGGCTTGGGCGCGCGGTCCACGGGCGCGGGCGGCGGCGGCTGCGTGTGGGCCCTGGGCGAGCCGGACGCCCTGGGGGCGCTGCGCCGGCAATGGGCGTCCATCCTGGAATCCACCGCGGACGGCGAAATCCTGGACACGCGGGTTGACGAACGGGGCCTGCTGGTGGAAAAGGCCGTGGAGCCCGTGGATCCATAAAAGAGACAAAGGCGACATGCATTTTCAGGACGTGATCTTCAAATTGCAGCGGTTCTGGTCCAAAAAGGGTTGCGTGATTTGCCAGCCCTACGACCTGGAGGTGGGAGCCGGGACCTTCCACCCGGAGACGCTCTTGCGCTCCCTGGGGCCCGAGCCCTGGAATGTGGCCTACGTCCAGCCCTCCCGCAGGCCCACGGACGGCCGGTACGGCGACAACCCCAACCGGCTCCAGCGCTACTACCAGTTCCAGGTCATCCTGAAGCCCAGCCCGCTGGAGGTGCAGCGGCTGTACGTGGACAGCCTGCGCGCCCTGGGCGTCGATCCGCTTATGCACGACATCCGGTTCGTGGAGGACGACTGGGAATCCCCCACCCTGGGGGCGTCCGGCCTGGGCTGGGAGGTGTGGCTGGACGGCATGGAGATCACCCAGTTCACCTATTTCCAGCACGCGGGCAGCCTGGAGCTTTCCCCCGTCACCGTGGAGCTCACCTACGGCCTGGAGCGCATCGCCATGTACCTCCAGGGCGTGGACAACGTGTACGATCTTTCGTGGAACGGCTCGGTCACGTACGGGGACCTGCATTTGCAGAACGAAAAGGAGCAGAGCGCCTATAACTTCGAGGTGGCCGAGGTGCCGGTGTTGTTCCGGCACTTCGCGGACTTTGAGGCCGAGGCGGGCCGGTGCCTGGAGGCCGGCCTGGTTCTTCCCGCGTACGAGTACTGCCTGAAGTGCTCCCACGTGTTCAACCTCCTGGGCGCCCGGGGGGCCATCAGCGTGGCCGAACGCACGGCCTACATCGGAAG
>JAFDHW010000100.1 GCA_019308705.1 Deltaproteobacteria bacterium | reverse complement strand
GTCGGAGAAAAACAGGATTTTCCTTCCCTGGCGGCCGCCCACGTCGGCCACCTCGGTGGGGATACCCTCCAGCTGCAGAAACCGGGTGGCGAAACGCACGTTGGAACCGGTGACATCTCCATCGCCCTTGCGGAACTTGAGGACCGCGCCCCCGCCGAACACCTTGGCCTTGAGCATTTCCCGGCGCGCGCCGCGCTTGATGAGGTCGCCGATCAGAAGCTCCATGGCGTACATGCCGTAGCGGCCCACCTCGGAGGTGAAGATCTCATCGGGGTGCACCATGCCGGGCAAAAGAAAATGGTTCATGCCGCCGATGTTCAAGCCGGGGTCGTACAGGCACACCGCCATGCAGGAGCCTAAAAGGGTGTAAAGCACCTCTCCGGTGGAGGAGACGTAGTACTCCCCGGCCCTCAGCATGATGACGTGCTTTTTCAGCTTGTGACTGTAGAAGCGCTTCACGCGTCCACCTTCCGGTACACCGCATGGCGGATGAGGCTAAACCTGTCGTCCAGGCCCAGAAGCGATTCCGAACCCCCCAGGCACAAAAAGCCGCCCGGGGCCAGCAGGCGGTGCATTTCGCGCAGGATGCGCCTTTTGTCCTCCTGCGAGAAATAGATCATCACGTTCCTCAGCCACACCCCGTCCAGGGGTCCGGCCATGGGATAAGGCGCCTGAAGGAGGTTCAGCCTGCGGAAGACCACCAGCTTCCGCAGCCTCGGCCTCACCCGGTAGCCGCCGGAAGGACCCTTGATTGGCTTGAAGTAGCGGGACAAATACAAGGAGGGCACCTGCTCCTCCACCGCCTTGGGATACTCTCCCCGGCTGGCGGTCCGGAGGCTCTCCTCGTTGATGTCCGTGGCCAGGATCTTTGCGTCCACCGCCGCCACGGCCCGGGTTTTTTCCGCCACCAGCATGGCGATGGAATAGGGTTCCTGGCCCAGGGAACACCCCGCGGACCAGAACCTGAGCCTTTTTTTGACGGGCTTTTTTTCCAGGATTTCCGGGATGAGGTTTTCGGCCACAAAGGAAAACTGGCGGTCCCCCCGAAAAAAACTGGTCTGGCCGATGGCCACCAACTCCAGCATGCGGGCGCGCTCGTCGGCCCCGTCCTCGTCGGTCACCAGCCGGTAGTAGGCCCCGAACGTGCTGACCCCGATCTCCTTCATCCGGCGGGCTATCTTGCGTTCGAAGGTCCTCCGTCTTCCCGGGGACAGGGAGATGCCCGCCGTCTTCTGGATGAAGCTCCTGAAACGGTCGTACTCCGCGGGAGAAAGCTCGCCTGGGGTCACGTAGCGTCCACCATCTCCAGTTCCTCCTGGGAGAGCAGCCGATCCACGTCCAAGAGGATGACCATCTCGTTGTTGCCCTTTCTGCCCACGCCCTTCAAAAACTCGCGAGAGATGCCCGGGGGCAGGTTGCCCGCGGTCTGGAAGTCCTCGGGCTGGATCTCCAGCACGTCGGATATCTCGTCGGCCACCACGCCCATCACGCGGCCCGCGATCTCCACCACGATGATCACGTGAAACCGGCCGTATTCCGTGGGGGGAAGGCGGAACTTCTCCCGCAGGTCGAACACGGGAAGGATCACGCCGCGAAGGTTGATGATCCCCTTGACGAACCCCTTCACGTGGGGAAGCGGCGTGATCTCACGGTAGGAAAAGACCTCCTTGATCTTGAAGATCTCGATGCCGTACCGCTGCTCATTTAAGGAGAACACCACGTACTGGGTAGCCATCAGAACTCCTCGAAACCGTCGCCGAACTCGTCCAACAGGTCGTCGGAGGCCTCTTCCACCTGGGACTTGCCCACCAGGACATCGCGCAGGGGGCGGCTGGTGGGGATGGCGCGCCTGCGCTCCCGGATGGGTGTGACGGCGGGCTCGGGCTCCTCCTCATCCAGCATGGGCGGCGGCGAGGCAGAATCCCCCAGGATGAACACGCTGGTGATCTCCTGGAGCTGCCGCGTCTTTTCCTTTAAGCGGTGGATCTCCTGGGCCAGCTCGTCCACGAAGGAGGCGTTCTTCTCGTTGACCTCGCAAACTTCCTGGGCGCCCTGGTTGATCTGCTCGATGCCCCGGGACGACTCCTCGCTGCCCATGGTCACCTCGCCCAGGGCCTCGGACACCTGGCCGGAGGTCTTGACGATACGCGCAAAGCAGTCCTGCAGTTCGCCCACCCATTGGCGGCCCGTAGACACCTTGTCCACGATCTCCCGGACCAGGCTCTGGATGTCCTTGGACGCCTTGGCGCTGCGCTTGGCCAGGTTCCGCACCTCGTTGGCCACCACGGCGAAGCCGCGGCCCTGCTCTCCCGCCCGGGCCGCCTCCACCGCCGCGTTGATGGAGAGCAGGTTGGTCTGGAAGGTGATCTCGTTGATGAGATCCATCATCTCCACCACCTTGTGGGAGGCCTGCTCCATCTCCTCCATGGACTGGGCGGTCTTTTCCACCTGCTCCCCGCCCTCGTGGGCCACCTTCACCGCCTCCTTGGACAGCCCGTCGGCCCGGCGGGTGTTGTTCAGGTTCTCGCCCGTATTGGAGACCAGCTCCTCCAGGGTGGCGGAGATCTCCTCCATGGCCGCGGCCTGCTGCTCGGTGCGCTGGGCCAGGGACTGGTTCTCGCGGGAGATGCGCAACACGCCGCTGGCCACCGGCAGGATGGCCTGCTTGACCTGGGTGATCAAGGCGGCCGTGCGGTCCAAGGTCTCGTTCACGCGGTTGGTGAGCTCGTCCATGGCGTCGCCCGTGCCGGTGGGGGTGGCGCGCAGGGTGAAATCGCCCTGGCTGACCTTTTCCAGGACCTCGGAAAGCTCCTTGACCTTGTCCTCTAGCTCCTTCTTGGCTTTCTCCTCCCGGGCGTAGGATTCGCGCAGGGCATGTTCGCTCTGCACCTCCACGGTGAGGTCGCGGATGATCTCGAACGCGCCCAGGATGCGGCCCTCGGAGTCCTTCAACGGCGCGGCGGAGCAGATGATAGGCACCTCCCACTCGCGCCGGCGGCTCTTGTTCTTCAAGCTGATGCGCTGGCCCACCGTGGCTTCGCCGGTTTCCAGCGCCTTTTTCACCGGATCGTCATCCCGGTATTCCTCGGAGAGAAAGATGTTTTGGCAGGGCTGGCCCAGGACCTCCTCCGAGGACAGGCCCACCAGGGCCAGGGCCGCATCGTTGACAAAGGTGACCCTGCGGTCCGTGTCCACCATGAAGAAGGGATCGGAGATGCCGAACTTCAGGCTGTTGGCGTACTCGATGCGGTCCCGGATGCGGCGGACCATGGTGTCGAACCTCCGGGTGAGCCTGCCCACCGAGTCCACCGAAGGATCGTAGAGCTCGATGGATACATCCCCCTCGGCCACCTGGGCGGTCTTGGAATCCAGCCACATCAGGCGCCGGGTGACCAGGAACCAGAAGGAGAGGTAGAAAAGCCCCACCAAGGCGATGAGCTCCACCAAGGAATAAAGGATGAGCTTGTTCCTGGTGGAGGCCAAGGTGTCGTACACGCCGGACAGGGGCTGGGCCAAGACCATGGCCCCCAGCACCTTCTTGGAAGCCCCATGGCAGTGCTGGCAGCTCTTCATGTTGGCGATGGGCTGGACCGTGACCAGGAAGGGGTTGTCCCCGGTGGTCTGCTCCCAGGCCTTCCCCGGATCTTTGCCCGTGAGGAGCGCCTGCTCCAGCCTGGCCACCCCGTCCGGGCTGAGGTGGCTGCCCATGCGGGTGTCCACGAACTCGCCGTGGGAGGCGAAGGTGACCCGCCGGTCCGGCGCGGAGATGTAGATGTGCAGGCCCCCCATCTTGGAGCCCATCTCCTCCAGCTCGCGCATCACCGCCTGGGTGTCGCCCAGGGCCATGGGATACAAAAACCCGGATAACGTCTTTTGCAGGAGGTCCTTGGAGAAACCCTCCATCTGCTTGAAGGCCATGACCCGCTGGGCGGAAAGTATGGTGAAGAAATTCACCACCGTGAACCCGATCACCACCAGCAGGGTGACCACCAGCATCTTGGTCCTCAGCCGGGTCTTCTGCGTAAAGGCGGACAACAAGTTTTTCATGAACTCCCCCTAGCCTAGTGGGCGCCGGCGTAGATCACGCCCTTGTAGCGGAAGGACTTGACCTTCTCGCTGTCGTGACAGCGTTCGCAAACGTCGATGGTGGCCGTCTTGACGATGTGGGCCATCTCCATGGTCTTGGTGTGGAGCCGGCCCGGACCGTGGCAGGATTCGCAACCCACGTTCTTCAAGTGCGGCGTCTCTTCCGGGTTCACGAACCCGGTTTCCTTGCCGTAGCCCGTGGTGTGGCACCCGTAGCATCCTTGCAGCTCCTCCAGGGTCAGGCCGTCCTTCATCTTTTCGATGGCCTCGTAGGAACGGCTTTTCCGGGAGCGCTCCATAAACGCCTTGTACTGGTTCTCGTGGCACTCGCTGCAGGCCTCGGACCCCACGTAGCCACCGCCAAGATTCTGGGCCCGCAGGGGCAGGGCCAGGGCCGCCACGGCCACAAGGGCCGCCGTCCACCACCAGGTTTTGCGAAGGGAACCGCGCCCGTCTTGAGGGCGCCCGCCGCAGTCCGCGCCATGTCGTTTCATGCGTCACTCCTTGCCGCTTGCCGGGAAAAGAACATCTCCTCCAGCGCAAACAGGTCCATGACCAGGGCCACCGAACCGTCGCCCATGATGGTGGCGCCGGCGATTCCGGGTACACTCTTGAAATTGGATTCCAGGCTTTTGACCACCACCTGGTGGGGATCCAGCACGTGGTCCACCAGCATGCCGAACCGCTGCCGGGTGGTGTCCACGAAAACCAGATTCTTGACGTTTTCGTCCTCCTTGCCGGAACGGGCCTCGACCTTGTAGACCCGGGAGAGATCCACCAGGGGCACATACTCGTCCCGGAACATGTAAAGCTTCTCTCCGGCCCCGAAAAACTTCACAGCCTCGGGCCGGTAAACCTCGGTTCCGGCCACGCCCCACAGGGGCACCAGGTAGGACCGGCTGTGGTCCCGCACGTGGAGGGTGTCCAGAAGGGCGAAGGTAAGCGGGAGCGACAGGGTGAAGGTGGAGCCCTTGCCCTTTTCCGTCTCCAGGGACATGCTGCCGCCCAACTTCTCCACCTCGGTCTTCACCACGTCCATGCCCACGCCGCGGCCGGACAGGCTGGTCACCTCCTCCTTGGTGGAAAACCCCGGCTGGCAGATGATGTCCAGGACGTTCGCGTAGTCCACCACGTCTCCAGGACGGATGACGCCCCTTTTCAGGGCCTGGTCGGCGATCTTTTCCAGGTCCATGCCCCGGCCGTCGTCGTGGATCTGGATGATGATCATGCCGCCCTTCTGAAAGGCCCGAAACTCGATGAGCCCCTCGGGGTTCTTTCCCGCGGCCTCGCGCTCCTGGGGCGATTCCAGGCCGTGGTCCACGCAGTTTCGGACCAAATGCTTCAAGGGGTCGGTGATGTGCTCGATGACCTCCTTGTCCAGCTCCGTGTCCACGCCCATGAGGTTCACCCGGATGCGCTTGTTCTGCTCGAAGGCGGTGTCCCGGGCGATGCGCTGGAACCGGCGGAAGGTGCCCTCCAGGGGGAACATGCGCACCTGGGCCACCCGCTCCTGGAACTCCCGGTTCACCTTGAGCAGGTTCTCCAGTTCCACGTCCAGCTCCGTGCCGAAGGTTTCCATGTACCGGGTCAGGATGTTCCGGAGCCGGGAAAGGCCGATGCCGATCTCTTCGGCCAGGTTCACCAGGTGGTTGATCTTGGTCACGTCCACCCGCACGGAGGTCTTTCGGTAGGTGCGCCGGCTTTCCTCCTGCTGGCTGATCACCTGCTTTAAGGTGGACTCGTCGATCTTTCCCCGCTCCACCAGGATCTCGCCCAGGCGCTTCTGCTCGGAGAGCGCGTCCTCCAGGTCGTCCTTGGAGATGGCGCCGCGCTCCAGGAGCACCTCGCCCAGGGGGCGCTCGCCCACGGACAAATCCACCCCCTCCTTGTAGCGGTCGGTGACCTCCTCCACATGGATGTCGTTGTCGTCCCGGACGAACATGAACACGTCCTCCACCTCCTCGGGGGAAGCGGAGGTCTTCACGATGATCCTCCAGGCCAGGTACAGGGAGAAGGGGTCCAAGTCGGCATAGGGGGGCAGGTGGCTCATGTCGGCCACCACGTCCACCAGCTCGGCCATCTCCGCCAAGGCCAACAGCAAAAGCAGGGGGTCCTGGCCGGAATTGAACAGGTCCGTGCGGAACTTCAGGTCGAGCTGGTAATAGCGGAAATGGTCCGCATCAACGGCGGCCTCCCCTTCCCCCGGCGGCTTGCCCGGGACGGCAGGGAACTCGGCCTCCTTTTTCTTCTCCGCCTTTCCGGGCCGGGGCTCCTGGTATTCTTCCTCCTCCTCCACGCCTCCCAGGTCCGCGCCGGGGATGGCCTCCATGCCCAAAAAGCGGTTCAGCTGGGCCTTCCGGGCCTTGATCATCTCGGGATCGGCCTCGGGCTCGCCGGAGGCCCCCCGTTCCACCATGCCCTTGATGAAGTCCAGGTCTTCCAAAAGGAAGCTCACCAGGGGCTTGGTCACCGGAAGCTGGCCCGAGCGCACCCGGTCCAGGAGGTTTTCCAGCACGTGGGCGTAGTCCGAGATGGTGGAGAACCCCACCATGGCAGACCCGCTTTTCAGCGTGTGCACCGCGCGGAAGATCTCCTGCACGTCGTCCGAGGAGACGGGGTCCGCCTCCAGGCGCAGGAGGCTCTCCTCCGCCGAACGTATGAGGTCTTCCGTTTCCTGGAAAAAAATCTCTAGGGTTTCGTCCCGTTCGCTCATCGTGCCGTGGTGAAGATCAGTTTCTTGATGGCCCACAGAAGCTGTTCCGGGTGGAAGGGCTTGATCAGCCACCCGGCGGCGCCCGCCTTCTTTCCCTTGGCGATGACGTCCTTTTCCGACTCGGTGGTCAGGACCAGGATGGGCAGGTACTTGAAGCTGGTCTCCTTGACCTTGCTGATAAAGGTGAGCCCGTCCATCACGGGCATGTTGATGTCCGTCAGGATCAGCACGGGCATCTCGCCGTTCTTTTTCATCTCTTCCAACTGGTCCAGGGCGTCCTGACCGTCCTTGGCCTCCTGGACCTTGTACCCCGCGTTTCTCAAACAAAAGGAGACGGATGACCGGATGGTCGGAGAGTCATCCACCACCAGGATCTGCTTTTCCATGGGCTCCTTCCCGGCCGGGAACCCGGCCCCGTTACTCGGCCAACAGGCCCACGTGACTCTTCAAGCCCGAAACTTCCAAAATCTTTTCCACCTCGGGCGAGACCGCGGTGACGGAAAGCTCGCCCTTTTTACCCAGGCTCTTCCGGAAGGCGATGAGGAGCTGGAGGGAGGCCGTGTCGATGAACCGCACGTTTTGAAGGGAAATGAACACCTTCTTGGTCCGGGACCCCACGGAATCCAGAAATTCCTTCAAATACTCCAGGTCGTGGATGGTCATCTCGCCGGAAAAGGCGTAAGCGCCGTCCACCTCCTGTTGCACCTCGAACTTCCTGGCCGCCATGAAGGCTCCTGGGCGATGGGGAGAAAAAAAGGTTTATCCTGCGCCGCCCGCCGGTTGCGGAGCCGGTTCCCTCCGCCAGCCGTCTTCGGTGAGGACCAGCCTGGAGGGCCAGTTGTACATGGACCCTCGGGCCTTGCCCTGCAGGGTGTAGTCCGGGTCATGGGGCAGAAGCACCGCCGGACGCCCGTTTACCTGCGCG
>JAFDHW010000099.1 GCA_019308705.1 Deltaproteobacteria bacterium | reverse complement strand
TTTGCCGGGGACCAGGTGAGAGGGGTGTACGCCAAGGGCGAAGGCACGCCTGCCTGGGTGATCTGCCTGCTGCTTTTCTTTGTCACCGGGCCGGCGGAGGAGATCTTCTGGCGGGGGTTTCTCCAGGACCGGTTGGCCCATTTTTTCGGCGGCTGGCAGGGCTGGTTGATGGCCTCGGCCCTGTATGCCGCTGTGCACCTTTCCGCCTGGAACTTCATGCTCATCGCCGCGGCGGGGGTGGCCGGGCTGTTCTGGGGGTTCATGTACTGGCGCTTTCGCCGCGTGCCCGCCCTCATCGTGTCCCATTCCGTGTGGTCCACGGTCATCTTCGCGGTTCTCCCCATCACCTGACGCCCCCATCACTTGTGCTTCAAACCGCGTTGACTTTGGTAAGCTTCTCTAATAGGGTCCGAGGGGAAGGGAAGCTTGCCCATGCGGTATCTGGATGGCCGCGGCCGCCAGCATTCCCGGGGAGGCCGCAAGAGCTTCGGGCGGTTGATGCGCGCCGCCGGCGGGCTGGAAAAAGGGGGCGGGTTCAAACGCCTGGCCGCCGAGGACCGCCGCAGGGTGGACCGGTTGCGCCGGCTGTGGGAGCCTCCGCCCCGGGAAGTCGGACCCCGGTGGGACGGCCAAGGGGCCCTTTTTGTGCAGCCCGGCTGGTTGGACCGCCTGAAAGAAGCGGCTGCAGCCGCCTGCGCGCCGTCGGACCAGGCCCGCGCCGCCCGCCCGGACCGGTTCGAGGACGTCCTGGCCCAGGCCGTGGTCGTCGCGGATTCCGACTGATCCCCTGTGGTATTCGTAACCCCGAGACATCCTGCCCAAAGACGGAAAATCCGCAGCGCACTGCGCCGTTGGCCGGCGGCTTGATTTTGCGCCGCCGTGGGTGCAGTATAGCCAATTGACCGCCTGCCGCCAGACCTTCGCGGCGGGCGCATTCTCGGATAAACAGGCCATGGTTCTGGAACAGGCGAAAAAGGTATTGCGCATCGAGGCCGAAGGCATCCTGGGCCTGGAAAACCGGCTGGACGGCAATTTCACCACCCTGGTGGAGTGGATCGCGTCGCTTTCCGGCCGGGTCATCGTGGCGGGCATCGGCAAGTCCGGGCTGATCGGCAGAAAGATCGTGGCCACCTTGAACAGCACGGGCACCCGGTCGCTGTTCCTCCACCCCGTGGAGGCCATGCACGGCGATTTGGGCATGGTCACGGGCGAGGACCTCTTGCTGGCCCTGTCCAACTCCGGGGAGACCGACGAGCTGAACATGCTGGTGCCCGCGGTTCGCAACCTGGGCTGCCGGGTGGCGGCCTTGACCTCCAACCCGGAGTCCACCCTGGCAAAGCATGCGGACCTGGTGGTGAACGTGGGTGTGGAGCGCGAAGCCTGCCCCCTGGGGCTTGCGCCCACCGCCAGCACCACCGCGCTTCTGGCCCTGGGCGACGCGTTGGCCGTGGTGCTCATCGAAAAGAAGCGTTTCGGCCAGAGGGACTTCAAGCGCTTCCATCCCGGCGGGGCCTTGGGCCAGCGCCTGGCCGCGGCGGTGGAGGGTATCATGCTCACCGGCGATCAGGTGCCCTCGGTGTCCCCCAAGACCCCCCTGGTCAAGGCCATCGAGGAGATCGACCGGCTCAACCTGGGCGCGACCCTGGTGGTGGGGGAAGACCTGGCCCTCCTGGGCATCATCACCGACGGCGACCTTCGGCGCTTCCTCCTCAACTCCCCCGGGGCCGGCGGCGCGCTGGCGGAAACCGTCATGACGGCAAACCCCAAGTCCGTGACCCCGGACACCCGGGTGGCCCACGCGCTGAATCTGATGGAAAAGCACCTCATCACGGTGCTGCCCGTGGTGGAAGAGAACGGCCGGGTCATGGGGATCCTCCACCTGCACGACATTCTGGGCAAGGGGTCGGTGCGCTTCAACGGCGCGGGCGCCCTCTGAGCCCCTCTGGAACCTGCATGGACGTCGACCGGCTGAACATCGAGGACACCACCATCAAGACCCTGGGGCCGGCCAAGATCCGGTCCCCCATCCGCCGGGTGGAAGGCATGGGCGGCGGCGCCTGCTTTCAGCCCGAGGACTCCCGGGTCCTGTTGTCCATCGACGCGGCGCGCGTGGCCGGGGAGATGAGCGAGGGCCGCCAGCCCCTGGGCTTTGAAAGGGCCGGCCCAAGGCGCAACATCTTCTTTGACCCCTCCAAGCTTCGGGCCGCCCTGGTCACCTGCGGCGGCCTGTGCCCGGGGCTGAACAACATCATTCGGGCCATCGTCCTGGAGTTGCACTACGGCTACGGGGTGCGCAACATCTACGGCATCCGCTACGGGCTCGCCGGATTCATTCCCCGCTACGGCTACGACGTCATGGACCTTGCCCCCCGCGAGGTGGCGGACATCCACGGCCGCGGCGGCACCATCCTGGGCTCCTCCCGCGGGCCCCAGGACATCGACGAGATCGTGGACTGCCTGGAACGGATGAACATCGGCATCCTGTTCACCATCGGCGGCGACGGCACCCTGGTGGCCTCCACCAAGATCTGCGACGTCGTCCAGAAACGGGGTCTGAACATCGCCGTGGTGGGCATCCCCAAGACCATCGACAACGACATCTACCTGGTGGAACGCTCCTTCGGGTTCGACACGGCCGTGGAAATGGCCACCCAGGCCATCCGGTCCGCCCACGCCGAGGCCATCGGCTACCCCAACGGCGTCGGCCTGGTGAAGATCATGGGCCGTCACTCGGGGTTCATCGCCTGCCACTCCGCCCTGGCCCAGCAGGACGTGAACTTCGTGCTCATCCCGGAGGTGGATTTCGATCTCCACGGCCCCCGTGGGCTTCTGGCCGCGCTGGAGGAGCGCCTGAGGCTCCGGAGCCACTGCGTCATCGTGGTGGCCGAGGGCGCGGGACAAAAGTTCTTCGGCGAGCAGGAGAAGCGCGACCCGTCGGGAAACATCCGCCTCCACGACATCGGCATCTACCTGAAGCAGCAGATCGAGAACCACTTCGAGGACAAGGGGTGGGACTTGAATCTCAAGTACATCGACCCCTCCTACATGATCCGCAGCCTGCCGGCCAACTCCAACGACAACGTGTTCTGCAGCTTTCTGGCCAGAAACGCCGTGCACGCGGGCATGGCGGGAAAGACCCGCGTGCTGGTGGGCTATTGGCACAACCAGTTCGTCCACGTGCCCATGGATGCTTCCGCGGGAAAGAGAAAGCAGGTCACCGACAGCCCCAGCCTGTGGATGAGCGTGCTGGAGGCCACCGGCCAGAGCGAGCTTAGCAACGGCAAGTGATTCCCGGTAAAATAGCCCGATTCGGGCTCGTGAAAAAAAGGGCTCCCGGCGCGACGGCCGGGGCCCTTGGTTTTTGCGGCCGGGGGCTACTTGGCCAGCATGGCGCGCATCATGTCGCCCGCGTTTTCCGCGTGGTCGGCGATCTCTCCCGTGGTTTCCACCAGGCGCACCATGTGGATCACGGTGATGGGGTCCGCCGGGCAGATGGCGAAGAGCTTACGGTTCAACTCCGCCTCCAGCTGGTCCGCCTCGTGCTCCATTTCCCTCAGCTTGCGGATGATCTCCTTGACCTTCACCCGCTGGGGTTCCTGGAAGGTGTTGAAGTAGGTGCGGGCCTCGGCCACCATGAGGGCCAGTTCTTCGATGGGTGCGATGACCGCGTCCACCAGGAGGGCGTATTCCTTTTCCAGTTCCTTGGGCACTCCCGGGTCCGGCCGGTAGGAGAGCCACTCCAGGGTGTGCTTCACCGCGTCCAGCACCTTGTCCTGCTCGCGCAGGTAGCGGAAGAGCTGGAACTTGTCCACGGGCAAAAGCGTGCCCTTGGGCAAGTGCCCCCGGATGCGCCGTTTGATCACGTCCGCCTCGTGTTCCAGGGTGATGACCTCCTTCTGGAACTTCTCCCAAGACTTGCAGCGGTCGGAAAGGTGGCACTCCATGGCCTGCTGGAAGGCCCAGGCGCATTCCTTCACCTTTTCGGCGTGCTCTAAAAGCCCCTCAAAGGGGGAGGTGACGAACATCTTCATGAACGGGATTCTCATGGCTCCCTCACAGGAAAAGGTCCAGGAGTTTATAGAGGACCATACTGGTGATGGCGGCCGCCGGAACGGTAAGTATCCAATATAGCATGATCCTGAAGACGATGTTGTAGTCCACGGCCTCCATGCCCCGGGCTAGGCCCACGCCCAGCACGCCGCCCACCGCCGCGTGGGTGGTGGACACGGGAAGCCCCATCTTGGAGGCGGCGAGCACGGTGGTGGCCGCCGCGAAGTCTACGGAGAACCCGCGGGTGTTGGTGAGGGTGGTGATGCGGTGGCCCAGGGTGTCCATGACCCTGTAGCCCGCCATGCCGATGCCCGCGGCGATGCCCACCCCGCCGAACAGGAGCAAAAACACCGGCACCGGCACCTTGGCCCCCACGGAGCCGGTTGTCACCAGGAAGTAGATCACCGCCAGGGGCCCGATGGCGTTGGCCACGTCGTTGGCCCCCTGGGCCAGGGCCACGTAGCAGGAAGTGCCGATCTGGATCTGCCGGAACACCTGCTCCGCGCCCTTGCCTTCTTCCTCGTCGTAGGCCAGAAACTTCTGCAAAAGAAACCGGGCCGTCATGCCCAGCAGCGCCGCCATCACCACGGCCAGGGCCACGGCCAACCCCCCGCTGACGGAGAGGGTCTTGCCCAGGGGGGTCTTGAACAGAAAGGACAGGACCACCACGAAGATGGCGATGCCCGCGAAAAGGGGCGACATGCGCAGCGCGCGCAAAAAGGGCGTTTTGTGGGATGTGACGTACCGGACGATGATCTTGAACATGACGAAGGAAAGGACCAGGGCGAACACCGGGCTGATGACCCAGGAGGCCACCACGGCCAGAAGCCGGCTCCAGTTGATGACGGAAAACCCGGCCGCGGAGATGCCGAAGCCGATCATGGCCCCCACGATGGAGTGGGTGGTGGACACGGGAAGGGATTTCCAGGTGGCGAAGGAGACCCACAGGGCGGCGGCCAGAAGAGCGGCCATGGCCCCCAGCAGCGCCGCGTGGGGATCGGCCATCACGGCCGGGCTCACGATGCCCTTTCTTATGGTTTCCGTGACGTGGGAGCCGATGAACACCGCGCCGGCGATGTTCAGGATGCCGGCGATGAACACGGCCTGGCGGATGGTGATGGCCTTGGCGCCCACGGCCGAGGCCATGGAGTTGGCCACGTCGTTGGCCCCGATGTTCCAGGCCATGTAAAAGCCCACGACGTAGCCCAGGACGAGGATGCCGTAGTGGAAACCCATGGCGTGGCGGGGGATGCGGCTTCATCCGGCGCTGTGCCCGCCGGGTTTTCGCCGTTATCCCGTGCCGGTCCTTTCCAGGCGCACCACGAAACCCGGTTGAAAAAGTCCGCGGCTGCCTTGTTGCTGCTGTTTCGGGAAAAGGAGACGCCGGGTCGGGCCGGGAAAAGGGATGGTTGAGATTCCACCTCCGTCGCCCGGCGTTTCCGTCCCCTTTCCCTTGTGGCCCATACAACGGTTGTGGCCCTTTTCGCCGAAAAGGACGGCATTGTCAAGCAGGTTCGCCACGGGCGGGACCATGGGGCCGGGGGCTATTTTCCCGGACCGCGCCGTTCCATGGCCTGGCGGCAGCGCGCGGCCCAGTGCCGGGCCTGGGGGCTTTGGGAAAAGGGCGAAAGGCGCTTTAGGGCCTCTTCGGGCCTGCCCGAGGAAAGCAGGCTCACCGCCAGGCACACGGCAAGGTTCTCGTCCCGGGGGAACCACGTTGCGCCCCGTTCCAGGACCTCGATGGATTCGGCAAGGTTCCTCCGCCTCTGGGCCGCCATGCCCAGGCCCAGGCAGGCCCGCGCGTCTTTGCCCCGGGACAGGGAGCGGGAAAACAGTTCCTCCGCGGTCTCCATCGCCCGGGGCAGGGCCGCGTACTCCCCCTGGAGAAAGGTCATCCCCAGCCGGGAAAGAAAGTCCGCGTGCTCGGCCTCCAGCCCCGGGGCCGAGGGGTTCGCGGCCAGGGCGTAGTCCGGCAGCCGGCGGGCAAAGTATTCCCTTAGCCTTCTGCCCGCGGAAAGCACCGTGTCCACGGACAGCGAAGGGTCGGTCCGGACCCAGGCCAGGCCCTCGGCCCGCTCCAGCCAGATGTGGTCCGTGGTTCCGGTGCGGCGCTTGAAATCCTCGTACAGGGCGGTTCCGGGAAACAAATCCAGCATGTAGAACACCGCGGCCAGGGGCCGGATGGCGTCCATGGTTTCCAGGTTGGCCCGGATCACTTCTTCGCCCTCGCCCGGGCAGCCGTAGATAAAGTACGCCCGGGGCAGGATGCCCGCGTCCGTGGTGGCGGCGAAGGCGGATAGGATGTCTCCGGGTTCGATGTTCTTGTTCAAGAATTTCCGGGTGGCCTCGTGGCCGGACTCCACGCCGAAGGACAACTGGATGCACCCGGCCTTGCGCATCCACCAGAGGATCTCCGGGTCCACGGCGTCCACCCGGCTGATGGCGGCGAAGGTGACGGGAAGGCCCATGCCCGCCACCTTCTGGCAGGCGGCCATGGCCCGCTTCTTGTTCAGGGTGAAGGTGTCGTCGGAAACATAGAAGTGGGTGACGCCCTTTTCCGCCAGGGTCTTTATCCGTCCGGCGAAGACCTCCGCGGAGTGGAACCGCACCCGCCGGCCCCACAGGGCCGGGGACCCACAAAAGGAGCAGTTTCCCGCGCAGCCCCGGGAAAGGGCCACGTGGGCGAAGGTGTGGGAAGCGGCGGGCTCGGGCAGGGAATCCAGGTCCTTCACCGGCGGGGCGGGAGGGTTGGCCACGGGTTTTCCCCCGGCGTCCCGGAAGACCAGGCCGGGGATGGAGGAAACATCCTCCCCAAGCTTCAGGCCGCGGGCCAGGGCGGTCATGGCGGCTTCGCCCTCGCCACGCACCACGTAGTCCACTTGGGGATAATGGGAAAGGTACAGCTCCCACAGGAACGAGGCCCCCGGGCCGCCCAGCACCACGGGCACGGAGGGGTCCAATGTTTTGGCGGCGGCCGCGGCGTCCAGGGCTCCGAACCGGTTGCCGTGGAGGATGGAAAACCCCACAAGATCCGGCTTTTCCCCGGCCAGCACCCGGCGGGCGTGGGCAAGGTCCCTGTCGTGCCAGTTGTGCAGGGACACGGAAAACCCGGCGGATTCCAGCGCGGCGGCCACGTAATACAGCCCCATGGGCGCGGGGGCCACGTCCACGGGGTCGGGCCGCTCTTCCAGAAACCAGGGGTAGGCCAAAAGGATCTTCATGGGGCGTCCGGAACAAGGGGTGCGCCCATGGATAGCACGCAAGGCCCTGATGGGCAATGGCGGGGAACGGGGCCGTATCCGGTGGAGGCTTTGCAGGCGCGAGCGGCCGTGTGGTACTCTCCGCCAGCCGGTGGAAACGTTCCGGCCGCGCCACGGGCTCGCCGCGGAAGGGAGGCCGGCGACGGCCCCATGCGTTGGGGCTTCGAGTTCGGCGCGGCGGCTTCCTTGTCGATAAGTAGCTGAACCCGAATTATTCATGAAAAATTTCACCGAATAAAATATTTATATGGATTTAAACAGGTTAAGTGCCAATTGAAGGGTCCTTGAAAAATGCACGCTGTTTCTGTGAGGAATGCTGACATCGGCGAAATTTTTCACCCTTCCGGCGAGCCCGATTCACGCGATAGCTGCGTCAGGAGGCGGTCGCGGTACAAAAGTACAGCTTCCCTCCTCCTTCC
>JAFDHW010000098.1 GCA_019308705.1 Deltaproteobacteria bacterium | reverse complement strand
AAAAAACAGCTCCAACGGATTGAAACTAACGAAAAATTCGATCTCGGGCAAAATTGCTCATGAATAATCCGGGCTAGGGTCCTGAACCTCCCCGGGCGCCCGGAGGCAGCCTGGGGGAGCCCCCGCCCTCCCCTTTGCCGCCGGAAAGCTGGTTCAAGGACTGCTCCAGGGTGCCGAGGGCCTGGGCGGCCCGATCGTAGTTCCTCGCTCCCAGGGCCTTCAGGTAGGAATCGAACGCCTGGGACGCCTGGTCGATCAACTGCTTCTGGGAAAGCACCCGCCCGGCCGCGCCCACCTGTTTCACCGCGCCCTTTTCGAGCAGCGCGGCCAGGGCCTGCTCAAAGGTCTGGGCGTAGCTTAAGGTGTCCCCGTGCATGATCACCACCAGCCTAAGTTCCGGGTAGGCGGACGCTCGGGCCTTAAGGTAGATGGGCTCCACGTACAGCAAGGTGTCGTCCACGGGGATGACCAGGACGTTGCCCCGGATCACCGAGGAACCCCGCTGGTCCCATAGGGAAAGCTGGGCGGAAAGGTACGGGTCCTGGTCGATCTTGGTCTCCACCTGCTGGGTGCCCAGGACACGCTTTTCCTTGGGAAACCGGTAGGCCAGAAACCGGCCGTAGTTGTCCGGGTCGCACATGCCCGCGATCCAGCCGATCAGCACCTGCTTGTTCTTGGGGGTAAACGGCAGCATGAGCACGAACTGCAGCTCGTCCTCGCCGGGCACCTCCCACATGATGTAGTAGGGGTCCACGGACTGGGACTGTCCGTAGTAGGTCTCCGTGGCCCGCACCCACAGGTCCTCCTGGTTGTAGAACACCGCGGGGTTTTCCATGTGGTACTTGGCATACACCAGCCCCTGGGCCAAAAGCAGGTCCGACGGGTAGCGCACGTGGGCCTGCAGGTTCTCCGAAAGCTCCTTTTTGTCTTTGAACAGGCCGGGGAAGATGTTTTGCCAGGTGCGGATCACCGGGTCCTCGGGCTCGTACACGTAAAGGGTCACCGTGCCGTCCAGAGCGTCCACCACGGCTTTTACCGCGTTTCGCACGTAGTTGATGCCGCCCAGGCCGGGCTGTTCGGCCTGCACCAGGCCGCTTGGTCCGTAGCGCACGTCCCGGCGGGAGAAATACGGCTCGCTATAGGGAAAGTACTCGCTGATGGTGTAGGCGTCCACGATCCACTTCAAACGGCCTTCGTGGATCACCACGTAGGGGTCGTTGTCCAGCTTGAGAAAGGGCGCCACCGTGCCCACCCGCTCGCGCACCTGACGGTGGAACATGATCACCGACCCCTCCCGGGGGTAGCCGGACAAAAGCAGGCGGATGCCGGAAAACTTCCATCCGAACAGAAACCGCCGCCACAGGCTGCCGATGCCCACGCCGCCCTTTCCGGGATAGTGGATGTACTCGTTGGCGTCGCCCGCGGGGTAGTCGAATTCCGGCTCGGACGAGTTGCCCACCACGTGGGTGCGGGTCAGCTCGCCGTAATAGATCTGGGGGTGTTCGATTTTCAGGGAGGGATACTCGGCCACCGGCGGGATGTCCTTGACCAGGAGCACGGGCAGGCCGTTTGACGTGAACTTGGAAACCGGGCAAAGCGTGGCCCCGTAGCCGTGGGTGTACTTGAACACCCGGTTCACGAAGGTCTGGCTCTGCTGGGGAAGGTTGTCTAAGACCATCTCCCGTGCGGAGATCATCACCTGACGGTAGTCACCGCCGAAATGGTAGCGATCCACGTCCACGTCGGCGAACTCGTAGTAGAGGCGTATCTCCTGAAACTGCTCGTACACCGCGTCCAGCGCCCGGGGATCCCACAGGCGCACGTTCTCGAACACGCCTTCGCTCCGTTGCACCATGTCCCGGGTAAAATCCGCGGCCGCGGGGAACTCGTAGCTCTCCACCACGTCCAGGCCGAAGCCCATGCGCGTGAACCGGATGTTGTTCTTGATGAAGGGCTCCTCGTAGGTGATCTCGTTGGGCTCCACGATGAGCCACTGGAAAAGCCCGGGAATGATGCCCAGCACGAGTCCCCACACCACCAGCACCAGCATCACCGCGCCGCCGGACACCGCTGCCGGGGCCGCCTCCGCAAGCGTCCACCTGCGGGCCAGCCGCACCAGCCAGCCCCTCACCGGCGGCACGATCAGGGATGCTCCCCCCAGAAGACACACCGCCAGGGTGACCCAATACCCGGGCAGGCGCACGTACAGGTCCGTCCACCCGGGCCCGGAAACAACGCCCCAGGTGGAATACATGAGATGGTAGCGGTCCAGCGCCCGGCCCCAGGCCAAAATCAGCAGGAAGATGCCCACGGCCACGGTCAAGGAGCCCAGACCCCGGCCGGATTCCCTCGTCCGCTCGTCCCACTGCAGGGAGCCTTCTTCCAGCCGGAAATAGGCGACAAAGGCACAGGCGGCGACGCCCACCAGGGAAAGCCACCACAAAAGCTCGTAAAGGCCGTCGTAAAAGGGAAGGTGGAAAAGGTAGAACCCGGTGTTCAGGCCGAAGATGGGATCAGCGACCTGCGTTTCCACGCCGTTGGCAAAGACCAGGATGGTGTCCCAGGAGGCGTAGCCCCATCCCGCGCCGATGACCGCGGCTAGGGCGGAAAAGGCCGTGCGCGCGCGGCGCTTCTCCCTCCCCGCCCGCACGAGAAGCAGGCGTAGAAACGCCCAGGCGAACCCTCCCCCGGCCAGCAGAAACCCGGCCCGGGAGAGCCATTCCTTCCAGAACCGGGAGGAAAACCCCAGGGCGGAAAACCACAGGGCCTCGCCCCAGAAACCCAGAAACCAGAAGAACCCCACAGTGAGGACGGCCAGCGCCGCGCCGGCCACCACCCTTGCCCGGGCCTTTTTGTCGGCTATCCCGGTAAAGACCAGGAACACGGCCGCAGCCAACAGGATGACCAACAGGACCATGTACATGAAAACCGCCTTTCAGCATGAGGGGAGACGGATTTTCGCCGCCGCGCGCCGCAGACGCACGAAACCGGCCGCCCGAAGGAGCCGGGCGCGCCGGATTCGCTTTCAGCGCATTTTGGGTCCTGGGCGGGCGGGAGTAAACCGGGTATCGGGGAAGATGGCGACAGGTTTCTTGGTTGACCTCAGTTCCCCGCCCGCCCAAGGCGTAAATCGGTCGAACAACCGGGTCCGGGCTTAGCTGCCTTCGTACTTGAAGGAGATCCGCACCTTGGCGCGGTAGGAAGCCACCTTGCCGGCTTCGTCGAGTTTCATGTCCAACTCGCCCACCTCGGCCACGCGGAGACCCTTCAGCGTCTTTCCAGCCGTTTCCACCGCGTTCTTGGCGGCATCCTCCCAACCGGTCTGGCTCGTCCCCACCACCTCGATAACCTTATAGACGCTCATCCAACACTCCTTTCCTCTTGTCAGCCCGGAAACTTGCGATGCGGCCGGGCGGATATCCGGCCGTCTTCCGCACATCGTGAAAACATTGTAACGAACAAATCCGGGGATAATATGGGGGTAAGACGGTATACTGGCCTGGACTTAACCCCATGTTCCGGTTTTTCGGCGCAACGCCCTGGCTTGCCGCCCCAACCGCTCGGTTCCAGCGCCTTGTTCCCTACTCCCCGACGCGAGTATAAGTTCTTGACCGTATTTACTTTCCGCGCGCTCCCATTAAGCTTGAACCATGATCCCTTGCGTGCCACGGGACGGAGACGCAAGCCGTCCGAAAGATCCCTTTTGCCGGAAAAACGGTGCACCCGCGGGCAGGGCGCCATGCCGGCGGCCCGGACCGCCGTGGCGCGCCCTGTCCGCCGCCGTAAAACCCGAAGCAGCACGGAGGATTCCATGGACATGATCAGCCGCGAGGAGTTGCGAAATCTCCTGGAGGTCCAGGCAGATCCCTGCGTATCCCTCTACATGCCCACCGAGAGCCGGGGGCAGGAGACCCGCCAGAACCCCATCCGTTTCAGGAACCTGCTGAACGAGGCGGAAAAAAAGGCCGATGGCAGGAAAAAGGAGGTCCGTAAGGCCCTGGAGCCGGCCTTTCGCCTGCTGAACGACACGCCCTTCTGGCAGCACCAGGGCGACGGCCTGGCGGTTTTCGTAAACCCCGAGACGTTTTTCACGTTCCGGCTGCCTTTGAAACTGCCCGAGCGCGTGCTGGTGGCCGACCGGTTCGATTTGAAACCCATCCTGCCCTGCCTGGCCATGAACAACCGGTTCAAGGTTCTGGCCTTGTCGCGCAAGTCGCCGCGGCTTCTGGATTGCACCCGCCACACCTGGAGGAACATCACCCCAAGGGACATGCCCGCGGGCCTGGACGAATTTCTCCGGTACGACGAGTTCGAACGCCAGACCCAATGGCACACCAGGACGCCTTCTTCCGGGGCCGGAGACCGGGCGGGAATCTTTTTCGGCCAAGGCATGGCCAGGGAGGTGGACAAGACCAACCTCTACCGGTACATGCGCAAAATCCACGCGGTGATCGAGCCCAAGCTCCTGCGCTTGAACGATCCCCTGGTCCTGGTGGGGCTGGACCACATCACGGGCATCTACAGGGATGTCACCAACTATCCCTGCGTGCTGGACCAGGTGGTGAACAAAAGTCCCAGGGAGCTGTCCGACGCCGAGCTCCACGCCCTGGCCTGGGAAGTGGCGGAGCCGGAATTCACCAAGAACCAGCAGCAGGCCCTGGAACGTTACGGAAACCTTCTGGGCACCGGCACCACGGGCCTGAACATCCGGGAGATCCTTCCCGCGGCCCGGTTCGGAAGGGTGGAATCGCTTTTTTTGCCCATCGGAAAAGTGGTATGGGGAACGTATGACCCCGACAGCCAGAAGGTGGACGTCCACGACGGGGAGCAGAACGGCGACGTGGACCTCCTCGGCCTGGCCGCGGCCTACGCCCTGACCACCGGCGCGGTGGTCTATCCCGTCAAGCCGGAGGACATGCCAAACGGCCAGGACGCGGCCGCCATCTACCGCTACTAGCCCGGATTATTCATGAGCAATTTTGCCCGAGATCGAATTTTTCTTTATCAATCCGTTGGAGCTGTTTTTCGGGTCTTGCGCCAAAGACGGTCTGATTATTGGAGGAATTCTGCCATTCGGGCAAAATTGTTCATGAATAATCCGGGATAGGAAGGAAGACCGGAAGCATGCCGGACCAATCCGCATATCTGGGCATCGACCTGGGGGGGACCAAGATCCTGTCCGGCCTGGTGGACGACGACGGAACCGTGCTGGCCACGGAGCTTATGGAGACCCAGTCCTCCCGGGGCAAAGGGAACGTGCTGGACCGCGTGACGCGCTCCGCGGAAAAGCTGGCGGAAAAGGCCAGGGACATGGGCCGGAAAGTGCGCGCCGTGGGTTTCGGCGGACCCGGGCCCGTGGACCCCAAGGAGGGTGTGCTTTACTCCCCCCCCAACCTGCCGGGGTGGGACAAGGTGCCCCTGGCGAAGATCATGGCCGACCGCCTGGGCGCGCCCTGCTTCCTGGAGAACGACGCCAACGCCGCGGCCCTGGGGGAAAACCTGTTCGGCGCGGGCAAGGGCTCGCGCTACATGGTCTACCTCACCGTGAGCACGGGGGTGGGTTCGGGCGTCATCTCCCACGGCACCCTGTATTCCGGCGCCAACGGATTCGCGGCCGAGGCCGGGCACATGACGCTGCTGCCCGACGGCCCCCTGTGCCCCTGCGGCAACCGGGGCTGCTTAGAGGCCCTGTCCTCGTGCACGGCCATCGCCCGGGAGGCCAAGGAAATCCTGGCCCGACCCGAAGCCAAGACCAGGATACGGGAGCTTGCCCGAAACGACCCGGACAAGGTGACGGCCAAGCTGGTGGCCCAGGCCGCGGAACAGGGGGACATGGAGGCCAAGCGCATCATCGCCAAGGCCATGGAATATCTGGGCATGGGCGTGGCCTCCCTGGTGAACCTGTTGAACCCCGAGATGGTGGTCATCGGCGGCAGCCTGGCCAACCTGGGGGACGCCATGTTCGGCCCGGTGCGCCGGGCCGTGGATCGCCGGGCCTTTGCCGTCAACGCCTCGGCCGTGTCCATCGTGCCCGCGGCCCTGGGCGACCGGGTAGGCATCCTGGGCGCGGCCGCCCTGGCCATGCAGCGCTATTCCCCCACCTAGCCCGGATTATTCACGCGTTCGATTCGCGCGAAAGCAAGGAAGGAGGTCGGTGAAATTTTTCATGAATAATTCGGGCTAGCCCGGCATCAAATCATCCGCGCAAAAAAGGCCCCGGGGACCGGCTTCCCGGGGCCTTTTGCATGGTTCGCTTTGTGGAGGATTCAGGCCGACTCGGCCCATTCCTCCTCGAAGGCGGAAAAGCCGCCCGCGCCGCCTGTGGAAAAGCTCATGCGCGGGGTGTAGTCCTCCACCGCGGGGAAGCTCTCCAGCTTGCGGGCGAAGGACGCCTGGAGAAAGCTGTTCACCCACTCGTAGATGTCGTGGCGCTTCACCGCGGCCCGCAGGCGTTTCATGCGGCCCACGCGCTCCTTGTGGGGCATGTGAAAGGCCTTGTGGATGGCCTTGGCGATGCCCTCCTGGTCATGGGGGTTGACAAGAAGCGCCCCGCGCTGGAACTGGGCGGCCGCGCCCGCGAACTCGGAGAGGATGAGCACGCAGCACGGCTCCAGGCTGGAAGCGCAGAACTCCTTGGCGATGAGGTTCATCCCGTCCTTCAAGGGCGTGATGAGCGCCATCTCCGAGGTGCGGTAGTAGGCGATGAGTTCTTCCCGGGAAAGGCTCCGGTACTGGTAATGCACCGGCACCCAGGCGCACCGGGTGAACATGCCGTTGATCTCAGACACCAAGCCCTCGATTTCCGCCTTCAGGTCGCGGTACTCCGGGATGTCCGCCCGGCTGGGCACCACCACCTGGACGAACACCACCTTTTCGTGCAGGTCCGGATAGTTCTCCAGCAGGTAGCGATAGGCCCGCAGCCTTTCGGGGATGCCCTTGGTGTAGTCCAGCCGGTCCACGCCCAGGATGATCTGCTTTTCGGAAAGCTGCTCGTGGATCTCCCAGGCCAGGTCGGACACCTCCTTGGTGGCGGCGGCCTCGGCGAACTCGTTGAAATCGATGCTGATGGGGAAGGCCCCCACCCGCACGTCGCGTTCCCTGAACCGGAAGGTGACCACCGCCCCCCGGCCGTGGATGGCCACGCCGGGCACAAAGGTGCGCACGCAGTGGGTGAAGTTGCGGCGGTCCCGCATGGTCTGGAACCCCACCATGTCGTAGTGCAGAAGCGCGCGCAGAATCTCGAACCGCCAGGGCAGCCGGGCGAAGATGTCCGGCGAGGGAAAGGGGATGTGGAGAAAAAACCCGATGCGGTCCTCCACCCCCAATTGGCGCAGGGCCTCGCCCACGCCCATGAGGTGGTAGTCGTGCACCCACACGTAATCGTTGGACTGGCGCTTTTCCTTGATCTTCCGGGCGAACTTCTTGTTCACCCTGCGGTAGGCGGGCCAGTATTCGGGCAGAAAGTTGCACCGTTTCACCAGGTCATGGAACAGCGGCCACAGGACCTCGTTGGAAAACCCGTAGTAGAAGCCGTTCTTCTCCTCCTCGGTGAGCATCACGGGCGTGAGGTCGAACCCGGACTGTTCCGCGGCCTGGTCCATGGCGGCGGCCAAGTCCTCCTCCGCCAGACCCTCGTCCACGGTTCCTGGCCAGCCGATCCACAAACCCCCGCGGTTCTGCAGCACCGGGGCGATGGCCGTGACCAGCCCGCCGGAACCCGGCGAAGCGGTCCAGCCGCCTTCCCTTGC
>JAFDHW010000097.1 GCA_019308705.1 Deltaproteobacteria bacterium | reverse complement strand
GGGGGCGGGTCAGGTGCTTGTCCATGCCCATGGCGCGGGCCTTGGCCAGGTCGGACTGGGTGTGGTCCTCTCCGAAGATGACCACGCAGGACGGCGACAGGTGGTCCACCTTGATCTGCTCCACCAGGTCCAGCAGGTCGCCCCCGGGAAGCCCTCCGTCCACGATCACCACGTCATAGCCCTTGGGCAGCATCCAGGAATCCTTGAGCAAGGCCAGGGCCTCGGCCGCGTCCCCGGCCTCGGTGACCCGGGAACCCGCGGCGTTCAGCGCCTTGCGCACGAACGCGCGCTGGTTCTCGTCGCCGTCGGCCAAAAGCACGGACAGGCCCTTGAACACCGCCGGAGCGGCGGATTCCACCCGTCCGGCCCGGGTGAAGAAGGCCGCGGAAAACCGGAAGGTGGTGCCTTCCTCCCGCCGGCTTTCCACCTGCATCCCGCCGCCCATGAGCCGCACCAGCTCCCTGGCCAGCCTCAGCCCCAGGCGGGAGGGACGGTGGTGGGCGGAAGCCGCGATGGCCGCCGGCGCATAGGTGTCGAACAGGTGGGTCAGGGTGGCGGGGTCCAGGTTCTGGCAGGGCGCGGTCACGGAAAAATCCACCACCTCCCTGCCGTCGGCAAGCTTTTGGCCCTTGGGGCCCACCTGCACCGTGATCACGCCCTCGGTGGTGAACTCCACGGCGTTCTGCACCAGGGTGGCCAGGACCTGCTGGACCCTCATGCTGTCGCCCAGAAGGTGCACCGGCGTTTCGGGCGCGATCTTGCAGGTAAGCTCCAGGTTGCTCTCGTGGGCGGCCACGGCCATGACCTCGCAGGTCTTTTCCACCACTTCCAGGAGCTTGAAGGGAATGCGCGCCAGGGCCAGGCACCCGGATTCCAGCCGCGCCAGATCCTGGATGTCGCCGATCAGGGCCAGGAGCGTGTCCGACGCGGCGCGCAGGGTCTGGACGTAGTTTTCCTGTTCCGGGGTAAGGCCGGTTTCCGATAACAGCTCGGTCATGCCCACGATGGCGGTCATGGGGGTGCGCATCTCGTGGCTCATGGCCCCCAAAAATTCGTTCTTGGCGCGGTTGGCGGCCTCGGCTTCGGCCCGGGCCTTTTGCATGGCCTCGGCCTCGGTGCGCTCGGTGATGTCCTGGAGCATGCCCTCCACCCGCACGCCGCCTTCGGGGTCCTCCACGGTGCGGGCCTGCACCCAGCCCCACCGGAGGGCCCCGTCCGCACGGGTGAAGCGGATGGACATGCCGCTCACCATGCCGGTTTCCTCCAAAAGGCGGAAGAATTCCCGGCGCTGGGAGGACTCGGCAAAGAGCCGGGAGGTGTCTTCCACGGCCTCAAGCAGGTCCTCCGCCGTATCGTAGCCCAGGATGGATGCCAAGGAGGGGTTGGTCACCAGGAAACGGCCGTCCGGCCCGCACTGGAAAATGCCTTCCAGGGCATTTTCGAAGATACCCCGGTATTTCTTTTCCGCGGCCTTCAGGGCGTCGATGGCGGATTTTTCCCGGGTGAAATCCACGGCCATGCCTTCCACGGCGGTGCCGCCGTCCACCAGGCGGGCGGAAAACCGGATCCAGAAGGTGGAGCCGTCCTCCCGCAGGAAAAGCGCCTCGAAGGCGTCCACGCTCCCGTTTTCCGAAAGCTCCTGCGTCAGCTCGTCGCGCCGCCAGGGCTGCACGTAGCGCTTTTCGCCGATGGATTTTCCCTCTGCGGCGCGAGCGTCGGCAAAGCCCAGCATCTGGGCGAACCGGTTGTTGCAGGCCAGGATGGTGCCGTCGGTGAACCGCGACTTGTACAGGCCCACCTGGGCGTCCTCGTACAGGGTGCGGTACTTCTTTTCGCTTTCGGCCAGGGCTTCCTGGGCCTGCTTGCGCTCGGCGATTTCCTGTTCCAGCCCCCTTCGGCTGGCGGAAAGCTGGGAGGTCATGCTGTTGAACGCGGCGGCCAGTTCGCCCACCTCGTCCGCCGTGGTCACGGGCACCTGCTTGTCCAGGTCTCCCCCGGCCACGGCCTGGGCGCCCTCCTTCAAGGCCTCGATGGGCCTGGCGAGGCTCCTGCCCAAAAGAAGCCCCACCACCCAGGCCGCCAGCACAAAGGCCGCCAGGATGGGCAGGGCCATCTGCAAAAACCGCCATTCGCGCCACATCACGCTGTTGGCGGACATGTCCATGCGCAAAAGCCCGCGGGTGACACCGTCCGCGCCCCGCAGGGGCGCGTAGGCGGTGATCCACATGCCGCGGTCGTCCTTGAAAAACCCGTCCGTGACCACGGGAAAGCGCAGGTCCGAGGGCTCCAGGCCCGGGGGCAACCGGTCGTACATGGTGCCCGGCTTGCGGATGGGCCCTGGCTCCAAGCCCGGATCCACGGCAAAGACCACCTTGTCGGCCTTCACCGTCAGGGTGTAGAGCGCGCCCAGGTCCGGCGTCTGGGTCTGGATGTCGCGCAGGGACGAGCGGATGCGGCGGTAGGCCGGGGTTCCCAGGTCGCCCGGGGTGTCGATGGCGGCGTTGGTGGAAGCATCGATCTGCAGGGCGGCCAGGGCGGCAGCGTTGTACAGGCGGGATTCCAAGTCCTGGTGCAGCTGCTGGCGCAGGTTGAAATACAGCGCAAGGGTGAGCAACGCGGCGAGGCAGGTGGCCACCAGCGCCATGTACAGGCCCAGGCGCTTTCGCAAGCTCATCTTTGTGCGCAGTTCCATGGCGGCTCCCGGCGGGTTTTTTCTTCGACCCCCGAAGGACGGGTTGTCAGGTTGAGGCGGCGGCTGGTGGAAGATGGATGCCCGACCCCCCGGCTGCACCGGCATGCCGAACCCGGCGGGATCGCACTTGATGCACGCAGTTGACCAGGGTATAAACTTACCGGACAAGTCCAAAGAATGCAACAATAACATGCCCTTTTCGCGAAGGGGCCGGGGGAGCCCATGAAACACCATACCGAGTACCTCGTCCGCGGGCCGGGACAGCAGATGTTCTGGCAGTCCTGGAAACCGGCGAGGAAACAGGCCAAGGCCGTGATCGTCATCATCCACGGGTTCGGGGAGCACTCGGGCCGCTACAAGAACGTCGTGGCCAGCCTGCTGCCCGCAGGGTTCGCCGTGTACGCGGCGGACAACCGGGGCCACGGCAAAAGCTTCGGCCCCCGCGGCCACGTGGACTCCTGGGGCCAGTTCAGGGGAGACCTCCACGCCTTCCTGACCCTGGTGCGCGAACGGGAGCCCGGCCTGCCCCTGTTCCTCTTCGGCCATTCCATGGGCGGGCTCATCACCCTGGATTACGTCATCCGCCACCCGGGGGGCCTGGCCGGCGTAGCGGTGTCCGGCCCGGCCCTGGAACAGGGCGCGGTGAGCCCCTTTCTCATCCTGGCCGCCAAGGCCCTTTCCGCGGTGTGGCCCACCTTTTCCATGGAAACCGGCCTGGAGGCCGAAGCCATCTCCCGCGACGCCCGGGTGGTGGCGGAGTACAAGGCCGACCCCCTGGTCCACTCCACGGCCTCGGCCCGGTTCGGCACGGAAATGGGCGCGGCGGCCAAGTGGGTGAAAAAGCACGCCCCGGAGTTCTGCCCGCCGCTGTTCATGATCCACGGCGCGGCAGACCGCCTGGTTGCCCCGGAATCCGGCCACGAGTTCTACCACAGCGTGGCCATCACCGATAAACAGCGTATCGAATATCCCGGCTACTTCCACGAAACCCACAACGACGTGGGCTGGGAAAAACCCGTGGGCGACCTGGTGGAGTGGTTCCAGGAGCATTTGTAGGGGAAGCGGTCCGGGAATACTCGGCCATCTCGAGCCGCGTCGCCCTTGGATAGAGCGGCTCTGCCTTCAGACTCCCAAAAGGAGGTGGGCATGGAGGACGCAGTTTCCGCCGGAATCGAAAGTCACCTGTTCAAGCCGCTTTCCCTGGGGCCGCTCACGGTTTCCGGGCGGGTGTTCAAGACCGCCACCTCCGAGACCCGGTCCTCGGAGGACGGGTTCGTCACCGACGAGCTTCTGGAGTTCTACCGGCCCATCGCCGAGGCGGGCACGCCCTTGATCATCACGGGCAACCTGTTCGTGAGCAAGGAGGGCAAATCCACCTACCGCATGTGCGGGGCGGACAACCGGGACAAGGTGGAGGGCCTTTCCCGGCTCGCGGACCTGGTGCATTCCCACGGCGGGGCCGTCCTGGGCCAGATCAACCACTGCGGCAGGCAGGTGCTTGCCCGGGCCATGGGGCTTTCCTCTGCGGTGTCCGCCTCGGACGTGCGGGAAAAGATCATGGGCACCAAGCCGAGGCCCCTTTCCACGGACGAGGTCAAGGGCGTCATCGCGGACTACGTGAACGCGGCCCAGGTCTGCCGCGAGGCGGGGTTTGACGGCGTGCAGATCCATGTGGGCCACGGCTACCTGCTCAACCAGTTCCTCACCCCCTACACCAACCGCCGCACCGACGAATACGGCGGCAGCTTCGTCCGGCGCATGCGCATCCTTTTGGAAATCTATTGGGGCATCCGCGAACGCACGGGCGAGGACTTCTGCGTGATCCTGAAGATCAACGGCGCGGATTATCTCCCGGGCCGGAAGGGCCTTTCCGGCGCGGACCTGGTGGAGGTGGCGCACATTCTCCAGGAAGAGGGCGTCCACGGCGTGGAGGTCACCGTGGGGCACTACGAGTCCGGGTTCCCCATGATCCGGGGCACGTTCAACGGGTTTTTCGAAGACCTTCTGGCCGAAGGCATCGGCCCCCAGCTGTCCTGGTGGCGGCGCACCGGGGTTTCCCTGTTCCGCCACCCCTTGGCCGGGTTCTTCAACGCCCTGTTCTCCCCCCGGGAGGGGTTTAACCTGGAGTACGCCCGCCGGTTCAAGCAGAGGCTGTCCATTCCGGTCATCTGCGTGGGCGGGTTCCAGACCCGGGAGGCCATGGAAAGCGCCGTGGCAAGGGGCTGGGTGGACGCGGTGTCCTGCGGCCGGGCCATGATCGCGGACCCGTACCTTTTCCGCCACCTGAAACAGGGCGTCACCGGCCCGCGGTGCGACTGGTGCAACCGGTGCATCGCCCGTGCGGGCCGCCTGCCCGTGGACTGCTACAACCCGGAGGTGAAGGCGGAGCAGGAAGCCATGCTGGAAAGGGAGGCCGCGGCGGGCTGATCCGGGTCAGCGGTAACAGTAGGCATAGTCCATCCGCTTGCCGAACATTTGGGGGTGCAGGCCGGCTACGGCGCGAAGCTCGGCGGCCACGGCCCGGGCGTCCGCCCCGGTGGCGTACACCTGGCCCGCCAGCTTGGCCGCGGCGATGACCGCCGGGGAAAGCCGCGCGGGAAACGCCGCCTCGGTCTTGCCGAAAAACAGGTAGTGCCCGGAAAAGGACACCGGCCCGGGCGGGTGCTTCTCCAGAAGGTCCGCCAGCCGCTCCATGTCCCCGGGCGACAAATAGGCCAGCTTGCGCAGGAGAAAGGGCGAGCCGCACAGGATGGGGGCCGCCTCCTGATGCTGGCGGATCTTCCTGAAAAACCGCCGCTTGCGGAACCGCAGACGCAGAAACCCCACGTCCAGGAGGATGTTCACCGGCTGGGTGATCCAGTAGAGCGCGCGCTTGAACAGGCTGCGGTTGTTCTTTTTGTGGGGGAAGCACCGGTCGTACCCGCCCGTGGCGAGCGCTCCCATCCAGTCCATGAGGTTCGCCGAGGACTCGATGACGGCGCAGAACAGCGCCACCAGCCAGGGGATGTTCCTCCAAGGCCGAAGCCGCCCGGCGTTTCCCTCCACCTTGTAGGGACGGGGGGCGGAAAGCCGCGCCAGGTGCTTGTACATGGTGGTCTTCTCCGCCCGGATGCCCATGAGCTTCGCGCCGTAGTGGTCCACGGCCAGGATGTCCTCCCCGGCCAAAAGCGTGTGCGTCTTGTTGCCGATGGCCTTCATCTTTACGCCCAAAAGCCCGTCCGCGGCGGAATAGGCGTCCACCACGCAGAAGTGCACGGGATACTTGTGGATGAGCAGGGCGGTCCAGGAGCCCACCGCCCGCTTGCAGTGGTAGTGCCGCACCTTGTCCTGCATGGGCAGCGCGCCGTACACGTTCTTGATGGCCAGGGTGTAGTGGGAATAAAAGTGGCTCTTTAACTTGGCCATGGACACCCGGAAATCCGCGTCCACCCACTCCCGGCCGAGGGGCACCACGCCCGCCGCGCCGCCCAGGTCCTCCTCCAAGGTGTCCAGGGTCAGGTCCACCAGGGGCACCTCGGCGTCCACACCGCCCCCGCGCACGGGGATCATCCACCGGTCCTCCCCCCGCCAGGCCGCCAGCACGGACTCGTCGTAAAATCCCGCCCGGGCCCCCACCTGCACCACGCTCCGCCGCTCGAACCAGTTGCCGTACAGGTTCTGGCTTTCCACCACCACCAGGTTCTCATACCCCCGCAGAAGCAGCCACCGCAGCAAATGCACCACCAGGAAAGGGTCCGTATAGGTGCCCACGTCCGCCCGCCTGAGCATCATGGACAGGTTCACCTTCACCGCCACCCGGAAATCCGCCCGGCTCTTGCCTGCCTCCGCCCGGCGCTCCTCCAACACCTCCAGAAAATCGCCCCGCTCCAGCACCTCCTCCAAAAGCTCGTACTTGTCCCGCCGGTCACACCTCACCGCCGCGACAACGTTCTCCCTCATGACGGCCTCCCAGAAGAAAAAGACAGGACTTTTTTAGCATAAGGAAAAAAACGCATTTTGGAAAAAATTTAGGTGATTATCAAAGATCTCCCACAAACGAGACGAGGAAATTAGCTAGCAAGGGGAAGATATCCTCGTTTCGGTGGTTGTATCTGAACTCCATTTCCTTGAGGTAGAGAGGGAATTTTTTCTTGGAGACGCCATGGTGTTTCATGATCCGTTCCTTGGCGAAGCTCCAGAACCCCTCGATGCCATTGATGTAGACCTTGCCCTGGGCGAAGAGCTTTTTGTGGTTGATCTTGAGATGCCGATAGCCGCAGAACATCAAGGAATCATAGCCGCTGTAGTGGTCGGTGTAAACGATGGAGCCGCGCCGGACCACCTTGACGGTATTCGTCAAAAGGGTATGCGCGGTGACGTTTTGGACGACCTCGACCTTGACTTGGCCGTTGCGTTCCAAGATGCCGAAAACAGGGGTTTTATTGGCTGCTCCCCGGCCCCTTTTGCCCTTTCGTTTTCCGCCAAAATAAGCCTCGTCCAGTTCAATCTCCCCGGAGAGCAATCCTTCTGGCTGGCAATTGTGAAGGATTGCCAGCCGAAGGATTGTCGTGGCCTTGAGGGCTGTCGGGTAGCTGATCTGGAGCTGCTGGCTGATCTTTCTGGTGGACAGCTCCAGTTCGAAGAATTTGATGATCCAAAGCCACTGGCGGCAGGTGAGCCTGACCTGGTTGATCCACCTGCCGGTGAAGTTATGGAAATCGTAATGGCACCGTTTACACCGGTATCTCGCTAGTCAAACAGCGAGGGCAAAAACGTTGACCGTTTTTCCAACATCGACCGACAAAAAACCGCTTGGCGGAATTCTCAGTCTTTACAATACGTTCGAAGTATTCTACGGTCATTCTCCCACCTTAATCTAGTGGGAGATCGTTTACAATCACCAAATTTTTTGGGCCCCTCGGCCCGAAGGCCACCTGTCGGCCTGTTGGAAAACAGTCCGATTCCTAGCCCGGATTATTCATGAAAAATTTCGCCGATGTCAGCATTCCTCAAAGAAACAGCGTGCCTTTTTCAAGGACCCTTCCATTGGCACCCAACCTGTTTAAATCCGTATAACCCGGATTATTCACGAAGC
>JAFDHW010000096.1 GCA_019308705.1 Deltaproteobacteria bacterium | reverse complement strand
CACCACGAAAAACCATGGCATCGAGGTGGACGACACCATGCAAAAGCCCGGCAACCCGGCGGTCTACGCGGCCGGGGACGTGGCGGACACCCCGTTTCAGCTGACCCCGGTTTCGGCCATGGAAGGCAAGGTGGCGGCCAGGAATATCCTGGGGCTCGGTCCGGCCCGGGCGGATTACTCCAGCGTGGCCTTTGGCGTGTTCACCAGCCCGCCCCTTGCGTCCGTGGGCAAGGGGGAAAAGAAGCTCAAAGACGAGGGGATCCGCTACAAAACGCATTACCATGACATGTCCGGGTGGTTTTCCTCTCGGAGAATGAATTTTAAACGCGCCGCGGCAAAGGTTTTGGAGGAAGAGGATACGGGCCGCATCCTGGGCGCGCATTTATATGGCCCCAACGTGGATGAGGCCATCAATCTGTTCGCCCTGGCCGTGCGCTACAAGCTTTCCGCCGGGGACCTGAAAAGCATGCCGTTCGCCTATCCGACCGTCGGGTCGGACATCGGGTACATGGTTTGAGCGCAGGGTGCCGGAAACGGCCAAAACCCACACAAAAGGAGAAATCCATGGACACCAGGAAAATGATCGTGTTGTGCGTGGCGGTGTTGGCCTTGGCGGCCTTTGGCATGGGATCCGGAGGATACAAGGATAAGGAGCCTCAGCCCGCATCCGGCGGCGAGACCATGACCATGAAGGGCATGCCCCTGCCCGAGGCTCAGGCCTTCTGGAACTACATCGCCAGGGAGAATCCCTATGAAAAATGGGGCATGTTCCCCGGATACACGGGCATGTACGAGGGCCAGAGCCCCCACGGGGCCTACCTGAAGCTGTATGCCAACGAAAAAGCGGTGATGGCCGCGGAGAAGGGCGAGCCCATGCCGCCGGGCGCCATCCTGGTCAAGGAGAACTACGCCAAGGACCAGAAGACGCTCATGGCTATCACGCCCATGTACAAGGTTCCGGGCTACAATCCGGATGGTGGAAACTGGTTCTGGGCCAAGTACAAGCCGGACGGAACCGTGGACGCCTCGGGCAAGGTGAACTCGTGCATCCAGTGCCACACCCCCCAAAAGGATTACATCTTTTCCAAACCCAAGTAGCCCGGATTATTCACGAGCCCGATTTGCTCGAGAGCAAGGAAGGCAGGGTCGCCGTAAACGCGGGACAAGGAGGACCCATGGAAGTCAAAAAGATTCTGTGGCCCACGGATTTATCGCCCAACGCCCAGGCGGCGCTGCCCTGCGTGCAATCCCTGGGGGAAAAATACAAGACCGAGGTGCACCTGTTGTACGTGATCGAGGACCTTGGCGGGCACGCCCCGTGGTACGGCGAGTTCGACAAGTCCCACATCAACGAGATCCATGACTGGGAGAAGAAGAAGGCCGCGGAACGGCTTGACGAGATCTGCTCCAAGTACCTGGAAGGGTGCCCCCTGTTCGTGAAGCACACCACCACGGGCGATCCGGCCGAGGAGATACTGAAGCTGGCCGAGGACCTTCACGTAGGCATGATCGTCATGGCCGCCTCCGGCCGCCGCGGCCGGTTCGGGTTTGGCAGCGTCACGGACAAGGTGGTGAAGAACAGCCCCGTGCCGGTGGTGGTCATTCCCGCCGGAAGATGAGTGCGGCTGGCGTCCATGAACGCAAAAGCGGCGCCGGTGCTTTTCGGCGCCGCTTTTGTTCATGCGGAACATGAAAAAATCAGTACACGGACTTGAACCATCCTGAATAACGGTCGATCATGATCTTGTCCACCAGGTCGCCGCCCTTGGTCACCACGGTGGCCACGAAGTACTCGTCTTTCTCCTCTGTGATCTCCCCGAACCGGATATTGGGGTTGCCCGTGGATCGGATGTAGCGCTCCACCAGGATCTTGGCTTCAGCCTTGTTCAGAGGGACTTCCTGGTACTGGCCTGCTCCGGGATACCCGCGGTGCATCCAGCCCGGGGCATAGCCGGGTCCCATCATGCCGCGTCCCATCATGCCGGGTCCCATCATGCCGGGTCCCATCATGCCTGGTCCCATCATGCCTGGTCCCATCATGCCGCCATAGCCGCGTTGGCACCAGGGGCAATACCAGCCGTCCCGGCTGCCATAGGGCCTCGCGTCGTCCTGGGCCGCCGCCGGTGCGGCAAAGCTCGCCAAAAGCCCCAGGCACACCGCCACGAGAATCCATTTGCCGATCTTCATGAAGACCCTCCTTTTCTTTATGGGTTCGGGCTTGACCGGCCAAAGGATAAAAACAGGAGGGACGCAAAGCCAATACACGGAATCCCGCATTGAGCGACGGACAATCATGTAGGGCCGGGAAACGCGGCGGTCACGCGGACATAAGGGGGCACTTCTGCCCGGAGGGATCGATGTTGATGGAAGCGGTGGTCGGCCGCGAGAACATGTGGCGCGCGCTCAAGCGGGTGTTGAAGCTTATCCGGGGGTATCTCCAGGCGGGGGTGCTTGACGGCGGGCCGGCAATGCAAAGGACGAGGGGCACGCCGCAAGGCGGGCCGCTGTCACCATCCCTGGAATCGGAAGTTTTTGGGGTACGGTGTGACGTTTCACCAAAAGCCGCGTCTCAAAGCGGCCCCGGGGAGCGTCAAGCGTTTCAAGGCCGCGCTTAAGGTCTTGTTTCGCAAGGGTCGTGGGCGCAACTTGGGCCGGTTCATTCAGGAAGACCTGACCCCAGTGTTGCGGGGTTGGATCAACTACTTCAGGTTGGCCGAGGTGAAAGGCGTGTTTGAAATGCTGGACCAATGGATAAGGCGGCGCTTGCGCTGCATCCTCTGGCGGCAATGGAAGCGCGCCCGAACCCGGGCCAGGAGCCTGATGCGTTTGGGGCTTGGCGAGGAGCGGGCGCGGCGCCTGGTGGAACGCGGGCGCATCGCACATGAACCAGGCTCTGCCCAAGAAATACTTTGATGCATGGGGACTCGTGGCGCTGCTTGATCAGCACCGGCAACTTCAACATTCAACACGAACCGCCGTATACGGAACCGTACGTACGGTTACTCGATTTACGAAGGGGCACCGGGTCAGGAGACGTTTTTGATCGCCCTGGCGAACCCGGGCAGGGCGTTTTCGATGGTGGCGGAATCCACGCAAAAGGCCAGCCGGAAGTGGCCCGGGCCGCCGAACCCGCTGCCGGGCACGGCCAGGATGCGCTCCTTTTGCAGCTCGGCCACAAAGGCCACGTCATCCGGGATGGGCGACTTGGGGAACAGGTAGAACGCGCCCTTGGGCGTGGTGAATCGATAGCCCGCCTCGGCCAGGCCCTTGCACAGGATGTCCCGGTTTGCCTGGTAGGGCGCCGGGTTCACCATGGCGTGGGGAACCGCGCCCACGGCCCGTTGCAACAGCGCCGGCGCGTTCACGAACCCCAGAATGCGGTTGGTCATGGCCAGGGCGGCCAAAAGCAGGTCGTGGTCCTCGGCCGCCGGGTTCACGGCCAAAAACCCGATGCGCTCCCCGGGGATGGAAAGCTCCTTGGAATAGGAGGTGGCCACTATGCTGTTCTCGTAGGCCGCCAGGATGCTGGGCACCTTTATGCCGTCAAACGCGATGCCCCGGTAGGGCTCGTCCGACAACAGGTAGATGACCCGGCCCAGTTCCTTGCTCTTTCTGGCAAGCAGGGCGGAAAGCCTTTCAAGGCTTTCGGTAGAGTACACCTGGCCCGTGGGGTTGTTGGGCGAGTTCAACAGCACGGCCTTGGTTTTTGGAGAAATGGCCGCCTCGAAGGCGGAAAGGTCCAGGGAAAAGTCTTCCGCCGTGGGCACGGTGACGAGTTTTCCCCCGTGGTTGGCCGCGTAGTAGCCGTATTCCACGAAAAAAGGCGTGGGCGTCAGCACCTCGTCGCCCGGGTCCAGGATGGCCTTGAAGATGACGTTTAAGGCGCCGGCCGCCCCGCAGGTCATGACCACCTCCGCGCCGGAGACGGAAACCTCCTGCTCCCGGGAGACGCGCTGCGCCACGGCTTCCCGTACGTCCGGGTAGCCGGGGTTGGGCATGTAGGCGTGGCGGCCCGGTCCGCGGTCCGCGGCCTCCCTGGCCAGGGCGTCCAGAAACGCCTCGGGCGGCTCCAGGTTGGGGTTGCCCAGGGAGAAGTCGAACACGTTTTCCGGCCCGTGAACCTCCTTCAACCGCGCGCCTTCCTCGAACATCTTCCGTATCCAGGAAGCCCGGGCAAGGGAGTCCTGGATGTTTCTGGCAATGGCCATGATGCGCCTCTTCCGCTCTTCTATTCCACGCTTTCCACGGATTTGACTTCGGGGATTTCCTTTTTCAAAAACCGCTCGATCCCGTTTTTCAGGGTGAGCTGGCTCATGGGGCAGCCCTTGCATGCGCCGGTGAGCCGCACTTTCACCGTGCCGTCCTGCACGTCCACCAACTCCACGTCCCCGCCGTCGGCCTGCAGGGTGGGGCGAATCTTGTCGATGGCCTGCTTCACCTGCTCCTTCATGGAGTCCTCCCAACGCGGCAAAAACCCGTGCCGCCGTCAAAAGAAAGCCGCCCATGGGCGGGCCGTTGTTTTTGGAACAATACGCGGTACCAGGGCTTGGGACAAGCGGTCTTGTCCGCGCTCAAAGGCATGGCGTTGCCGCCATGCCCGCCCGCATACCAGTTACATACTCCCTTGGGCCCTCCGGCTCAACCCCCTTCGGCCATGCGGTCCAGGAAACCCCGGCGGAACGCGGCGAACCGGTCTTCCACGATGGCCCGGCGCATCTTGTCCATGAGGGTGAGGTAAAAGCACAGGTTGTGGAGGGTGTTCAGGCGGTAGGACAAAAGCTCCCGGGAGATGTACAGATGGCGCAGGTAGGCCCGGGAAAAACGCCTGCACGCCGGGCAGGTGCAGGACGCGTCCACGGGCCGGGGGTCATCCTTGTACTTCGCGTTGGCGATGTTGATGGCGCCGCGGGAAGTGAACATCTGGCCGTTTCGGGCGTTTCTGGTGGGCATTACGCAGTCGAACATGTCCGCGCCCCGGTCCACCAGGTCCACCAGGTCCTCGGGCCGGCCCAGGCCCATGCCGTAGCGGGGCTTGTCCTCCGGGAGCAAGCCGAAGGTCAGCTCCGCGGTGTCCATCATCTCCTGCCTGGGCTCGCCCACGGAAAGCCCGCCCGCCGCGTATCCGGGAAAATCCAGCGCAAGAAGCTCCTCCACGGCCCGGCGGCGCAGGTCCGGGAACATGCCGCCCTGCACGATGCCGAAAAGCGCCCGGCCGCCCCGGTCCGCCTCCCGCCACCTGTCTTGGCTGCGCCTGGCCCACAGGAACGTGGTGGCGAGCGCCTTTTCCGCGCGTTCGTATTCGGCGGGGTAGGGGATGCACTCGTCCAAGACCATGGCGATGTCCGACCCCAGTGCGTCCTGGATGTCGATGACCGATTCCGGGGTGAGCAGGTGCCCGGAGCCGTCGATGTGGGACCGGAACGCGACCCCCTCGTCGGTGATCGTTTTCAGGTCCGCCAGGGAAAACACCTGGAACCCGCCGGAATCCGTGAGGATGGGCCGGTCCCAGGCCATGAACCGGTGCAGGGAGCCGAATTTGCCGATCACCTCCATGCCGGGCCGCAAATACAGGTGGTAGGTGTTTCCCAGGATGATTTGCGCTCCCAGGGAGACGAGATCGTCCGGGTCCAGGGACTTCACCGTGCCCAGGGTGCCCACGGGCATGAACACGGGGGTCTTGACCTCGCCGCGGGGAAGCTTCATCACCCCGGCGCGGGCCCGTCCGCTGGTGTGGGTCACGTGGAACGAAAACGCGGGCATGGGCTCCTTACAAAAGCAGCATGGCGTCGCCGTAGGAATAGAACCGGTAGCCCCGGGCAACGGCCTCCTGGTAGGCGGCCAGCACCCGCTCCCTGCCCGCTAAGGCGGACACCAGCATGAGCAAGGTGGAGCGGGGCAGGTGAAAGTTGGTCACCAGGGCGTCTATGATCTTGAAGGAATAGCCCGGGCGGATGAACAGGTCGCACATGCCCGCCCCGGGGGAAAGCCTGCCCGGGCCGGGGGCAAAGTGTTCCAGGGCGCGCACCGTGGTGGTGCCCACGGCCACCACCCGCCGGCCCTCGGCCTTGGCCCGGTTCACCGCGGCGGCGGCCTGTTCGTCCACCCGGCACCATTCCGGGTGCATGCGGTGGCCCGCCAGGTTCTCCGTCCGCACGGGCAGGAAGGTGCCGTAGCCCACGTGCAGGGTCACCCGGGCGGTCTCGACGCCCCGCTCCCCGAGCCTGTCCAGGAGCTCGGGGGTGAAGTGCAGGCCCGCGGTGGGCGCGGCCACGGCCCCGTCGCGGGTTGCGTACACGGTCTGGTAGGCCTCGCGGTCGTCGCAGGGGGCCTCCTGGTCCCGGCGGATGTAGGGCGGCAGGGGCGTCCGCCCCACCTTCCACAGCGCCCGTTCCATCTCCGGCCCCAGGGAGAAGGCGAGCCGGGCCACGCCGTCCGCGGGCGTCCGTTCCACCACCGCCTCCAGGCCTTGGTCGAACAGGAGCTTCTGGCCCGCCTTGGGCGGCTTGGAGGCCTTGACCAGGCACTCGCAGGAAAAGGCTTGGCCTTCCCGCGCACGCTCCATGGCCCCGGCGTAGTCCAGGATAAGGACCTCCACCCGTCCGCCCGTGTCCTTGTTGCCCAAAAGCCTGGCCGGCACCACGCGGGTGTCGTTCATCACCAAAAGATCGCCGGGCAAAAGCAGGTCCGGCAGGTCGGCAAATCGGTGGTGGGAAACCGCCCCGTCCGAAAGGGACAGGGACAGGAGCCTGGACCGGTCCCGTTGCCGCTCCGGAACCTGGGCGATCAGCTCCGGCGGAAGCTCGTAGTCGTAAGCGGAAAGCAAAAGGTCCTTGTCCTGGGGGCCGGCCACGTCGTCGTCCTCGGAAGAAAGGGTTTCTTGGCGGGGTCAGCGCCGGACCGCGTACACCAGGGCAAGCCCCGCGGCCATGAGCACGAACCCCAGCACCCGCAGGGAGGAGTCCGGCATGTTGGCCACCTCCCTCATCACGGACTTCACCTTGGAGGGGAACGCGAAATAGGGCATCCCCTCCAGGATCATGACCACGCCCAGCACGCAGAGCAGAAATTCCATGGATTCCTCGGGATGCTTGTTTCTGTGGCTGGTCTTATCCATTTGCATGGGCCCTTGTCAAAGGGAATCCAGGAGACCGGGCACGGGGGCTTCCTCCTTGCACAAGCCCGTCAGCCGCCTTGACAGTTTCCGTGCGCCTTTGCGATACTTTGCGCCGGTTCTGGCCCGGGCGCGCGGGAATCCGCCTGCGCGCCCGTTTTCCGTTGGCACAGGCAATCCGTGAAAGCGCTTCCCATGGACTATGAAGCGGTCATCGGGCTGGAGGTCCACGTCCAGTTGTCCACCCGCAGCAAGATTTTCTGCAGTTGCTCCACCAGGTTCGGTGCGCCGCCGAACACCCACGTGTGCCCCGTGTGCATGGGCATGCCCGGCGTGTTGCCGGTGTTAAACCGCACGGTGGTGGAATACGCCATGCGCATGGCCCTGGCTACCCACTGCACCATCGCCGAAAACAGCCGCTTCGCCCGGAAGAACTACTTTTACCCGGACCTGCCCAAGGGCTACCAGATCTCCCAGTATGAACAGCCCATCGCCGAGCACGGCTATCTCATGGTGGACGCGGGCCAGGGGGAAAAGAAAATCGGCATCCTCCGCATCCACATGGAAGAGGACGCGGGCAAGCTCACCCACGACCCGGGAAGGCCCGTGTCCCGGGTGGACTTCAACCGCACGGGTGTGCCTTTGATCGAGATCGTTTCCGAGCCGGACATCCGCT
>JAFDHW010000095.1 GCA_019308705.1 Deltaproteobacteria bacterium | reverse complement strand
CTCCGTCCAACAAATTCAATCACTTACAGTCAAGAAAGGACATTTAGCCCGGATTATTCACGAAGCCTGATTTCCGCGCTGGCCGCGTTATCGGGGCTCGGCGTACCAAAGTACGCCTTCACCCCTCCAGCCTTGCCAGCACGGAAATCAGGCTTCGTGAATAATCCGGGTCAACCGGGTCTTTGCCGCCTACGCGAAAAACCGGTTGAAACCGATAGACAAATAGGGTATGCTCCCCATTTTTGTCCGGCTCATGGCTGCAATAGATGGTGGTGTCCTGGGGCGTGACCACGTCGACCGACTCATAGGTCCTGCCCGGACCCTCCTCGTTGTCGCCCATGCCGTCGCCGTCCGTATCGGCATTGAGCGGGTCCGTGTGGCTGGTGCTGTTGGTTTCCCATCGTGCATTCCCACGGGTTCTGGGCCAATGGATGTCAGTTGAAAAAGTTTCTCAAAAAGCGAATGCGATATCAAATGAGTCCCGTGCTCGCACAGACGGCAATGTTCCCCGCCATAAGAATCAACACGTCCGCCGGTACTGCACCGACAGCACGTGGAGGAGAAGCCGCTTTCGCCAAGTATCTTTCATTCTTTGAAGAGGCTTCCGGGCTTCCCACGGTTCCCATTGAAGATCACATGCCAGTTGCACATGCGGGGCATGGCCCGAATGGATCAGGTGCTTCCTTTCCCTCCAAGGGGGTCCTCTGGGCCTCCGGGCCGGAGGCCCTTGGCCCTTGAGGCGGAAGGATGCCTTGCTACGCCTTGGTAAGGCGGGCAGGCTCCGTCCGGAGAGATCCTGCCCCCCTGGGCCGGCCATGGGAGGGGCGCCCCCTGGACATGGATGTGAAACTTCCTTTCGTAGTATGTTGGAAGATGAAACCCGGCGGCTGCTTTTTGGGGCTCATCCTGTTCCAGGCCATTCCGGGCTTTTCCCGCCAACCTTGTCGCACCGGAAGCAGGACGCTGGAGGGTCATGGCATCGGATACCACGCGGAAGTACGGGCACGGTGAGAAGAGCTTCCCTGCCGAGCCCGACACCATGCAGGGGATGCTTTGGCAAAGGGGGCCTCTGGGCATCGCAAACCCCCTGTTCGTGGCCTCGGACATCTGGCTTCACCGGGAACTCGTCCTGCGCCTGGTGAGCCTTTCGGTGTCCCGGCGCTACAAGGGCTCCCTCCTGGGCCTTCTTTGGCCGTTCGTGAGCCCGCTGTTGACGATCCTCATCTACACGTTCGCCTTTTCCGTGGTGGTGAAGGTCCGTTGGCCCGGCCAGGCGCTGGGAAGCCACGCGGAGTTCGCCCTGGCCATGTTTTCGGGGCTGGTCATCTACAGCGTTTTTTCGGAGACGGTCCTTGCCGCGCCCGACTTGATCCTGTCCCGCCCGAGCCTGGTGAAAAAGGTCTTGTTCCCCTTGAGGATGCTGCCCCTGGTGGGGGTGGGGGAGGCGCTGGTGCACTCGGTTTTCGCCCTGGCGGTGCTTCTCGTCATGACCGTGGCCATCACGGGAGGGATTCCGGGCACGGTGCTCCTGGCGCCCCTGATCTTCATTCCCCTGGTGCTTCTTTGCCTGGGCCTGTCCTGGTTTCTGGCGTCTGCCGGGGTTTTCGTGCGCGACCTTTCCCATCTGTTGCAGGCGGTGGTTCATCTGTTGTTTTTCCTCACGCCCATTTTTTATCCCCTTTCGGCGGTTCCCGAAAAAGTCCGCTGGGTCCTGTACCTGAACCCGCTCACCTACCTGGTGACCAGCTTCAGGGAGTTGATTCTGTGGCAAGGACGCGCCCCGGCCTGGGGAGGGCTCTTGATCCTGACGGCGGCCTGCCTTTTGATTTGCCTTGCGGGTTACGCCTGGTTCGCCCATACCCGGGCCGATTTTTCCGATGTGGTCTGACCCTGCCCCGGGCCCGGCTGCCAAGCTGGCTGGAAAACGATGACGGCCATGATCCGGAGATGGTTCTCCAAACCGCGATCCCCCGCCTCCCAAGCCGGGAGGACCAGCCCTCCCGGCCCGGAAACGTGCCATGCCCCGTTCAAGAACCTGCGCTTCACGCAGAGCGGCCGGGTACTGGCCTGCTGCGCCAACGGGGAAGACATCATGGGCTGGTGGCCCGCCAAAAGCCTTGGAGAGATCTGGCGGGGCCGCGGGGCGACGCTCTTTCGCGCCCGCCTGGCCGCGGGGGAGGTCCCGGCGGGATGCCGAGGCTGCAAGGGAAGCTCCCTTCAAGATCGATCCGGGGAAAACGCACACTTTCCAGGCGCGCACCTCGCCTCCATGCCGTGGCGGGAGGATCAGCCCCAGGCCATGGAGTTTTCCCTGGAAAACACCTGCAACCTGGAGTGCGTCCAATGCCATGGAGGCCTCTCCTCGCGCATCCGGCAGGAGCGGGAAAAGAGGCCCCCCTTCAGATCCCCCTATGATTCCACGTTCTTCGAGGAGCTTTTTCCCTGGCTGGACCGGCTGGCGGAGGCGCGGTTTTCCGGGGGGGAACCTTTTCTCATAGAGGCTTATTACCGCATCTGGGAGCGTCTGGCCGGGAAGAACCCCGACTGCGAAATTCTGGTGCAGACCAACGGCACGGTTCTTTCCCCCCGTGTGGCCCGTGTCCTCGAGCAGGGGAGGTTCAACATCTCCGTTTCCCTGGATTCCCTGGAAAGGGAACGGTTCGAGTCCTTGAGAAAAGGGGCCCGTCTCGGGGAGGTGATGAGCAACCTGGAGTATTTTCGCGATTACTGCCGGGACCGGGGCACGTACTTCGGCCTGTCCATCTGCGTGATGCCCGGCAACTGGGAGGAGCTGCCCTCCCTCCTGGATTTCGCGTCCCGCCAGGGAGCGGAGGTGGCCCTCAACCTTGTGACGGAACCCCTCTGGGCCTCTTTGAGAGGCCTTGATGCAAAAGACCTGGAGGGTATCCAGGCGGTGCTGGAGCGCGCGGTGCTTCCGGAGTCATCTCCCCTGGCCGCCCGGAATCTCCGGAAATACCGGGATGCGGTCCGGCAGGTCGCCTTGTGGGCCGGGCAGGCCAGGAACCGTGAGGGCGCGCCATTGGTTGGCGAAATGACATCCAGGGAGCTGATGGACCTGCTGAGGGAAAAAGTGCTTTCCCATCTGGAAGAGCATCCCGACTTCCTGAACGCCTGGGAAGGCGGATATGGCGAGGTGGAGGCTTTTCTGGCTGGAATCCTTGCCGGTATCCCCGAGAAATTCACGGTCAATGCTGCGCATTCGGAGGCCTTGAAGAACCTGAGCGGTGGCCGGCTGCTCCTTTCGATGGAGCGGTATTCCCAAGAGGCTCTTGCCGGGCGGGTTCATGGTTTTCTGGAAAAAGCGGTTCTTTGAATGGATGCCCGATCCCATGGAATCCGGTGACCAGAAGAAAGAGGTGGGGCGCGGGCCCGGCGGCCGCCCGGCCTGCTTGGCGCCTTTTCGCTGCATGTATTTCGGGCCCCGTGGGGAGGTTTATGCCTGTTGCTACAACCGCGGGCGGGTTCTTGGCATTTACCCCCGCGACGACCTTAGGGCCATCTGGTCGGGAAAAGCGGTGAGGGAGCTTCGTGAGTCCCTGGAAAAGGGGCTTTTCCCCGGGGCGTGTTCCTATTGCGGCGGAATCATGGCAGGGGCTGACCGCAACGCTTCCAAGGCCGGGATGTACGACAGCACGCCGGAAAACCGTAACGGCTATCCCGCTGTCATGGAATTCGAGCTGGACAGCACCTGCAACTATGAATGCATCATGTGCACCGGCAAGTCATCCTCTGCCATACGCCGTAACCGCCTGAAAAGGGATTTGATTCCAAGCCCGTATGACCGGGCGTTCGTCAAGAGGCTGGAAGAATTCATTCCCCATCTCCATGAAGCCAGGTTTTACGGGGGGGAGCCCTTCCTGGTGGAGATCTATTATTCCATCTGGGAAGCCCTGAAGAATGCGAGGCCGGATCTTTCCATCAGCGTGCAGACTAATGGGAGCGTGTGGACGGACCGGTTGGAAGCGTTGCTCGGCAGGCGCCGGTTTTCGGTGAGCGTTTCCCTGGACGCGGCCCGAAGGGAAACCTACGAGGCCATCAGGAAAAACGGGCGCTTCGAAAACGTGATGAGGAATATCCATCGGTTCCGGGACGCTTGCAGAAGGCAGGGCACCTTTTTCGGCCTTTCGGCAGTGGCCATCCGCCAGAATTGGAGAGAACTCCACGAAGTCGTCCTGCTGGCCAACGACCTGGACGTGCCCGTTACGTTCCAGACCGTCTGGTCGCCCGCCCACTGCGCCTTGTGGAACCTGGAGGCTTTTGAGCTGGAACGCATGATTTCCGCCATGCAGGCCCATGAGTTTGGCGAAAACACGGAGGTCGAGCGGCACAACCTGGAGCAGTACCGGGCGCTGATCCGGCGCCTGGGCTCTTGGCGGGACGCCGCGCGGCAAAGAGGCCCTTTTCCGGCATCCCTTTCCTCGGGCCTGGAATCTGTTCGGAACATCCTGGGCGCATTGCAGGCCCGGCTTTCGGACGCCGAAACCAAGCGCCCGGAATTTCAGGACCGGATGAGAGCGTTTGAAGCTGCCCTGGCCAGCCTGCCGGGCGAGGAGGCCCGCAGAACGGCGCAACGGAACATCTGGCTTTACCTGGAGGCGTTTGGGCCGGGGTTTGTGATAGAACATTTGCTGGGCCGTGACATGGACACCCTCATGGAAGCCTTGGGGCCTCCTCCTGTTGAAACAGGGAAATCCGTCCAACCATGACCGAAAAATCTCCCCCCCACCCCAACCACTCCTCCCCCGGCCGGCAGAACGACCGGGGCTGCCTGGTCTCCGTGCAGGGGGTGGGAAAGACGTTCAGGCTCTATCGAAACCCCAAGGACCGCCTGAAGCAGTCGTTGCTGGAGATGCTGCCCCGGGGCGCCCGCTATCCGAAAAAAGAATATGCCAAGGAATTCAAGGCCCTGGAAGACATCTCCTTCCAGGTGGGGCCCGGCGAGGTCCTGGGGGTCATCGGGCCCAACGGCGCGGGCAAGACAACGCTCTTGCAGATCCTTGCCGGCGTCCTTTCTCCCACCACGGGCACCGTGGAGAGGTTCGGCAGGACCTCCGCCCTGCTGGAGATCGGAAGCGGTTTCGACCCGGAGTTCTCCGGCCGCGAAAACATCTACATCCATGGGGCCATCCTCGGACTTTCCAAAAAGGAGATGGACAACCGCATGGAGGAGATCCTGGACTTCGCGGGGATCGGGGAGTTCGCGGATCAGCCGGTGAAGTACTATTCCTCGGGAATGTTCGTGCGCCTGGGGTTTGCCATCCATGCGTGCCTGGAACCCGAGATCCTTCTGGTGGACGAGGTCCTGGCCGTGGGAGATGTCTTTTTCCAGCAGAAATGCCACGCCCGCATGGAGCAGCTCATCCGGAAGGGCGCCGCCGTGGTGCTGGTGTCCCATGCCATGGGCCTCGTGGAGAAATACTGCACCCGCACCCTGTTGCTCCATGAAGGCCGGGGACTGTACCTGGGCGACACCGGCACGGCCGTGGACCGGTTTTTTGCCCTGAACAGGCCTTTTTCGCGGGAGACCGTCATTCCCGACGACCCCAGGGCGTATTCCCCCGCGTCGTCCGGGGAAAAGGAATCCGTCTTTTTGCCCGGCGTGCCGGATTGGCCCGCCCGGGAAGTCCTGCTGGACCTTTCCCAGGCTTCCATCACCGGGGAGACGGACTGGGCCCGCCTGACGGCGGCGGCCCTGACGGATGCCCACGGCCGGGCGCGCAACCTTTTTGAGGTGGGAGAGCCCGCGGTCTTCTTCCTGGAGTTTCTCGTGTTGAAGGAGATCCGGGTCCCGGTGGGAGGAGTGGGAATCATCAACTCGGCCAACATCAACGTCCACACCAGGAGCAGCCTCCAGTGCAACACGGATGCCCCAGCCCGGGTCCGCGCCGGAAGCCGCCTTCGTTTCCGGCAGTGGGTGCGCCTGGACCTGGAGCCGGGGGACTACACCTTCATGACCGCCCTGGCATCCCTTTCCCCCGGGGACAGGGCCCGGGCGGAAAAGATGGACAATGCGAGCCTCATCGCCAGGCACCAGGTGCTCCTCCGCGCGCGGCGGCTGGGGGCCTTCACCGTGACGGAACGGGGCAACGGCATGGCGAGGCCCTTTTACGGCTGCGCGGGCCTGCCGGGAGACTGCTCCCTTGTGGTCATCCAGGGGGAAAAGGAAGACGATGGCGGGTCCTGCTGAGAGATTCCGGCCCGTAAAGAGGCCGTTCGCCGTGGCCTGCAAGCTGACGTTCCGGTGCAACCTCGACTGCGGCCCATGCCCCTGGAAGGACCCCCACAGGAAGGACCTGCCCACCGGGGCCTGGAAGGACATCATCCGGCACTTCGGAGAACAGCGGGTGAGGCACATCGTCTTCGAAGGAGGGGAGCCCACCCTCCGATCCGACCTGAACGAGATCATGAGCCATGCCAAGAGCCAGGGCATGCGGGTGAACCTCGTGAGCAACGGCACCCGCGACCTGGCGCCCTATGCCCCGGACCGGTTCGTGGTGTCCGTGGATGGCCTGAAGGCAACCCATGACCGGCTTCGTGGCCAGGGGGCCTATGACCGCCTGAAGGAAAACCTTAGCCGCGTGAAGATCTACAAGGACGTCCTCATCTGCCTTTCCCGGGAGAACCACCAGGAGATCGAGGACCTCTGCGAGGACCTTTCCGGGCTTGCCGACGGGTTTTGGTTCAGCTTTGTCTACGACTATGGGGGCAGGCCTTCCTGCGGCCTTTCCCCGGATGAGCGCAGGGAAGCAGGGCAAAGGATTCTCCGGCTCTCCAGGAAGTTCCACGTGGTGAACCACCCCGCCTACCTCAGGGAGTTGGGAAAGGGGGCCCCGTGCCGCCCCACGGCCCTGGCCGTGGTGGATGCGGGCGGGCGTATCGCCCGGGGGTGCACCGTGGGGCTGGTGGAAGAGCCCGACTGCCGGAGGTGCGACCTAGCCTGCCATCGGGAAGTGAGCCTGTACGCCTCTCCTTGGTCGCGGCTTTGGAGCTGGAGGCCCTTTTCCCCATGACCGCCTTTTCCGGGAAAACCGTTGTCGTGTCCTTTGCGGGTCACGGACCGGGCAGGACCCTGGCCCTGGAGATGGGCCGGAGAAACGCCGAGGTGGTGGTTTCCGATCCCGATCCCCTGATGGCAGAGGAGACGGTCCGCGCCATTCGGGAAGACGGGGGGAGGGCTGTCGCCTGTCGAGGAGCCGCGGGGGATGATGCCTTGTGGGAGGAGGTGTCCCGCAGGTCCGGGAAACCGGACTGGATGTTCGGCGCCACGGGCATCCGGGTCGGAGGGCGGGTCCCAAGCCTTTTACCTCCGGGCGCCCCCCTCATTGCCACCATCGCCGTCACCTCCAAGTGTCCCCTGGCCTGTGCCCACTGCTCCCTGGGAGACCTGAAATGCCCGGACCCTCCTGCCAGCCTGGTGCTCCACTGGATCGACGAGCTTTCGGAAATGGGTTGCCCGGTGATGGCCTTTACCGGCGGGGAACCCTTTTTGAGGCGCGAGATCGTGGATTTCGTGGAGAGGGTCCCCTCGCATGCCACCCCCATGATCTTCACCTCGGGATGGGGCCTGTCCGCGGAGCTGGCCCAACGCCTGTGCCAAGCCCATCCGAGGCTGACGGTGGCCTTTTCCCTGGACCATGGCGAGCCCGCGGCCCATGACCGGCTCCGGGGCAGGCGGGGCGCCTTCCGAAAGGTCATGGAAGGGCTTTCCCTTTTCGCGGGCAAGGGGCCCTTTCTCCATGTGTCCACCCTGGCCACCCGGCAGCGGGTCGTTTCCGGGGAGCTGGAGTCCTTTGTCCTGGGCCTGGGGACGAGCGGCGCCGAGTATGTCCAGATTTTTCAGCCCAGGCCCGTGGGACGGGTCGGGTACGACGACGAGCGGATTCTGTTGCCCGGGCATGAGAG